>JBATTD010000874.1:0-1702 GCA_049670345.1 Ignavibacteriaceae bacterium | reverse complement strand
TATTTCCACGACAACTAGGGAATATCAATAAATGCCGGAAATAAACTCTAGTAAACATTTTAATGTTATTATCATTGGCGCCGGTCCTGCAGGTGTTGGTGCTGCAATTTCATTATCCAAACACGGAATAAAATCAATAGCTATTATAGAGCGAAGTGATAAAATTGGTGGGATACCTTCCCTTTACAAAAAGAAAAAAGGCGGAGTACGAACATTTGTTAGATGGTCGCGAGGCGGCATTCCAGTTTTCGGTGAAGACTATGCACAATGGCTTGAAAAGCAGTTAAAAAAAACAAACGTACAAATTGAGTTACAAAGCCAGGTCCTCAACGTAGATGCAGAAAAAAAGATATTGACTTTAGTAAGTCCCGAACAAGGCGAAGTAAACTATTCCGCGGATGCAATTGTAATGGCTTGCGGTTCAAGAGAAAAGACGCCAACTGAGCGGGGCTGGCTGGCTGGCTCAAGACCGGTAAGAGTGATTTTCACAAAACAATTGCTTGGTCTTTTAGATGGCAATAATCTTTTACCGTTTAATAATCCAATTATCATTGGTTCAGATGTAATTGGTTATGCGGCAGCGGCAAAGTTAAAAGTTGCGGGTGCATCTGACGTAATAATAGTTGATAATCGCAGTAGACCAAAATGTGGATTTTTCGAACGCCTTTATTTCCGAATGTGGAGCAATCCGAATTATCAGGGATTAAGTGTAAAATCAATTGAAGTAACAGGAAACAAGACTGCTTCGGGAGTGAGGCTTAACGGTAAAAGTATTTCATGTGATGGCATTGTAATTTGTGGGGAACTTATTCCCAATAGCGAACTCGCACTAAATGGAAATATAAAGGTAGAACTTCCTTCAAGGAAGCCTGTTGTGGCAGAAGATTATCAATTGTCTGAGTCAGGTTGGTTTGCTGCAGGTAATATGCTGGGCGGCTTTCATGGTGCTGAATGGTGCTATTTTAATGGTCAGCGTGTTGCTCGGGCGGTGATAAATTATCTTTCGCATAGACCTATGGATTTGGAGTTTAAGAATGAAAAAAGATGATGCATCCAGTGAAGATGTAAAAATTGTAGAAGCATTAAACTATAAACAGGAATTGAAACGAAGCCTGAAACTATTTAGTTCTTTTGCTATTGGGTTCTCATTTATTTCAATTACTACTGGTATTTTCACAAATTTTAAGTTTGTTATCCAAACCGGTGGACCGGCAGGAATATGGTCATGGCCGATTGTGATTGTCGGTCAATTACTGGTTGCATTAATATTTGCTGAACTTGCCGGAATTATTCCTATCAGTGGTTATTCTTATCAATGGATAAAAAGATTATCTACTCCCTTTCTTAGTTGGATTACCGGATGGATCTCATTTTGTTTTCTTATTTTGGTCATTCCGGCTGTTGATTGGGCGTTTGCTTTGGTTTTCGCAGGATTATTAAATATTTCTATTTCAGATCAAAATATCAAGATTATTGTTATGATTACAATTATAGTGCAGGTAACCTTGAATATACTAAGTATAAAATTACCATCTATTATTAATAACGGTGCCGTGTTTACTGAAATAATCGGAATGGTTGGTTTAACAATATTTTTATTTGTTGCTGCATTTAAAAGTAATGTGGATCCTTCCATCCTACTAAGCACTGGAAATGCTGCAAAAGGAACATCTTATATTGCTCCTTTCCTTCTGACTATGTT
>JBATTD010000873.1:0-1915 GCA_049670345.1 Ignavibacteriaceae bacterium | reverse complement strand
CCGCTAAATTACCCTGCCCTGTTGATGTAACACTTGAGAGATCCGGATCATTATTTTCTGTACTGCTTTCCTCGGATACATCTTTATCTTTTTCAGCAGGTTTAATTACATTTTCTTCAGAGGTATTTACGGCAACGGGTAAATCAACTTCTTTCACATCTTTGCTTTTATCTTTGGTTAAGTTTTCAACCTCCGGTTTAGATACTTCTTCTATCATTACAATCTGGCTGCCCTTAGAACCGGAGGACCCGGTTTCACTCGATATACCAAAAGAAAGCTCTATATATTCCGATGGTTCATATTCAAACGAAAGATTAAGTAACATAAACAAAGATAGTAAAACAGCATGAAAGAGCAATGAACCCGTAAACGAAGCACTTGATATTTTCTTATTGGACATAGCAAATCCTCTTATTGTTCTTTTTCAGTTTCAATAGTAAACTTGCCGATACCAACAGATTTTGCAGCATCTATGACTTTTATTACTATATCAATTTGAACAGTTTTATCGGCACGAATTACAAGATTATTTTGATCGTTTAATTGTAAGTTCTCATTTAATTTCAAAGCAAGCTGGTCTATGCCTATTTGCTCTGAACCAACATAGACTGCATTTTCCGAAGTGATAGTAACAACAAGCTGGGTTGGTTCAGCTTGCTCATTTATCCGCGAACCCGGCAATTTTACCTTTACCCCTGTTTGGATAACAAACTGACTCGTTAACAAAAAGAAAATAACCAGTAATAAAACAATATCAGTTAAAGATGAATAACTAAAAACTGCTAATGGTTTATTTAAAATTTCAAATTTCATCTCTATACTTCCTATATATCTAATTCGAGTTCTTCTTCTTTTATCTCTTTATTTTCCGATAAATCCTGTATCGTATCAACCACATCATTTGCAACTGTTTCCATATCGCCAACAAGTCTTTTAACTGAACTGAGAAAGTAATTATAAAATGCCAAAGCAAAGATGCCCACAATTAAACCAAATGCAGTTGTAATTAAGGCTTCCCAAATTCCTCCTGCAAGATCACTTGGGTTTGCAGAACCTGCAAGATCCTCAATTGTCATAAATGCAGTTATCATACCGGTAACAGTTCCGAGGAATCCTAAAAGCGGAGCAATGCCTGCAACCGTTGCCAATATTGATAAGCCCTTTTCAAGTATACTTATTTCCTGCTTGCCTGCATTTTCAATCGCATCTTTTACCCGGTCGTGTCCGTACTTATATTTCTTCAAACCTTTTCTTACGATATTTGCGATAGGAGATTTTTCCTCCATGCAAACCGAAACTGCACGGCTTATATCCTTCTTTTTAATTAATCCGCGCAACCTTACCATAAAAGCAGGAACATTTATCTTTGCTTTTCTTAAAACTAAAAATCGGTCGATGACTACGCCTAGTCCTAAAACAGAACAAGCTAATATCAACCACATTACATAGCCACCCTTTAAAAATATTTCGAAAAAATTCATCTTCATTTCCTGTTAATTATTTGATTTTCTAAATTGCTTTGCTTTTTCTAAGGTATCAAAATTACCAACTCTAACTCTGTGCCAGGTAACTCCATCTATTATTGCTTCTTCGAGGAAAGCATTATAACCTTTCGCAATATATTTTGCTGCTTCATTCTCAGCAGAGTTTTTCTTTCGGAATGCAGCAACCTGCACAATGTATATGTCTTCATATTTGTAAATATTGTAAGCCAACTGCACAGGAGTACCTGAAGGTTTTTTAACCGGAAAACTGGTCGTCGGTTTTTCTTTAACTATTTCTTTTTTAATTGGAGGTTTGGTTTCCAATATTTTTTTAGGTGGTGCTTTATCCTCAATTATTTTTTCGGGTTTTCCATCTTTAAAATCTGTTGAGATAAAACCAATTAACTTCATTTCCGTTTCTGGTTTTAAAT
>JBATTD010000872.1:0-9828 GCA_049670345.1 Ignavibacteriaceae bacterium | reverse complement strand
GTTTAAAACCTTCATAAGCTTCATCCAGAAGCGGAGGACAACTGTAAGAAGCACAAACCATTGCAAAGTGCACTCTTTCCTCATTAAAATTTTTGCGTGCAATATCATGTTCAATATTGTTAAGAGATAATCTTTTTCCGTTTAATATTATTTTCTCATCATCCCAAACAGTAGTGCCAAGTAATGACCCAAGATACAGACCACCCCAATGTAAATCGTTAATGCTTTCTACAGGATACTCTTCTATTATAAATTTTAATGTGAAGGCGTTGTAAGCGTTAATCCAAAAAGCAAGTTTATCTTCATCTGTTTGAAGATTATCAGGGTTTGTATTTTCAAGCTGCTCTAAATATTTATCGAGCCGCTTATCATCCTTTAATTTTATATAATTTACCAGTCCGTTATGAACATTATCATTCAATATTTGTGTGAATAATAAATGCTGATCATTTTTAGTTTGTGCGTAGGTGACTAATACAAAAAAAGATATTGCAAATAGCTTAAATCTTGTATTCATTATAATTTCTCTCGAAAGTATTTTTTATAAATCTTATCGGGATCTATTCCAACTAAATATTGAAGAATATACAATCCATTTAACAATTGAGATTTAAGTATTCCTCTCTTTTCAAATCGTCTTGCGGAGGTAATTGCAAATGCAGGCAGTTTATAAATTTTTGTTTTGCTTCTTGCTATTCTGCATAATTCGAGATCTTCAAAAATAGTTAAGTTAGGAAATCCATTCAGTTCATTAAAAAAATCTCTTCGTATAACAATCACCTGATCGCCGAATGTAGTAAAAACCGAATCAAACTTTGTGAACCAGGAGTATATAACCATCAAAAAACTTTCTTTATCAAATTTCATTTTGAATGCGGCAATATTAATTTTACTCACAACAAAATATTCGTTAATCAAACTAAATGCATTTATAGGTAAAAAAGTATCTGCATGAAGAAAGATCAGTATATCGCCCGTTGCACAACCCGCCCCATTATTAAGCTGAAGTCCCTTTCCCTTTCCGCTTTTACATACTTTAACATTAAACCTTTCCGCTATTTTAACAGTATTATCTTTGCTTCCTCCATCAGCAATGATAATTTCTATATTTTCATCAATATTTTCTAAATGCTCTAATACGGGAGGAAGATATTTTTCTTCGTTTAATGTTGGTATAATTACGGAATACTTGCTCATAAATAAAATATAAAAATGTTATCCTTTAATCGAGAGTAAAATCACCAATTATTTGTTGTAATAATTTTATTACGCATGAAAAATCAGAAATATTTGATAAATCTTTTGTATTCTATTTTACAAACATATTATTGTTTATTTAAAATATTTTTGTTACAAATCTAAAAACGATAGGGAAAGATATGAATCTAAAAGTTAACGGTATTGATCATCTTAACATGGAAGTTACCAATCTTAATAAAACCGTGGGATTTTATAATCAACTATTTGGATTTACGGTGTTAAAGGAACAGTCGGAAGAAAATTCAAAAATTATCGGTAATGAAAAAGTGAAACTCTGCTTATATGAAAAAGAAGGATTTCATGGCTACACAAAAAAAGGATTTCATCATTTTGGATTACATATTGAAAATTTTGATGATGTAATGCATAAATGTACAGAAATGGGAATCGAAATCTTTTATGGCGGTCCGCTTAAATGGGAGAAATCAACTTCGATTTACATCAAAGATCCGAACGGTTATGAAATTGAATTAACTGAAGTTTTTGGTGGAGGATTATAATTACTCCTATCTATTTGTTAAATAATAATTAAAACTAACTAGGAACAAAATTGATGGTACATAGTTAAACCGGTATCAATTACTAAAAACCAGGAGGTAATTATGCCAGCCATCAAAAACTATAGAGTTGATTTGAGGGGAAAATATAGAAAATATTTTGAGATTAGTCTTATACTTTCACTTTCACTTATTATTGCAGCATTTAAGCTTGCCCCTAAAGATGGAAACATGGATGAAAACTTTAATCCACCACAAGAACTTATTACTATTGAGAATATCATAAATACTGTTCAAAAACCCAAACCGCCTCCTCCACCAATAGCTCAGCCCGTAATACCCGAACAAAATGAAGTCCCTGAGGAAATAGAATTAGGTGATGTCGAAATTGATCTGAAGGCCCAAATCGGTCCACCTCCTCCCCCGCCTGATCCACCAACTATTAGAGAGGAACCAATAATATTTGTAGCAGTAGAGGAAATGCCTAAACCCATCGGTGGCCTTAAAGCAATCCAGGAGAAGGTTTATTATACAGAAATTGGAAGGAGAGCAGGAATTAACGGAACTGTTTATATTGAAGCCATTATCGATGAAAAGGGCAACGTGAGTAATGCGATAGTAAAAAAAGGTATCGGCGGTGGATTGGATGAATCAGCATTAAAGGCAGTTAACTTAACTAAGTTTTATCCCGGAAAACAGAGAGGTAAAACTGTTAATGTTAAAATGATAATACCAATCAAATTTGTGCTGAGGTAAAATAAAGTAGCGACAGTCGATTGTGTGTATTTATTAAAGACTTACGGAAATATTCCCAATGCAATATAAGAGTTAGCAATCTTATCAATTGCAACTACAAAAGCCGCTGTACGTAAATCGGGAATTTTTTTATTACTCTTCCAGGTTTCTCTTATTTCATTGTATGCATTAACCATCGTTTCTTCCAACCCCGAATTAACAAGGTCTTCTTCGCCTGCACCGTGCAAAATAATTTCTTTATCCTTTGAGCTAAGTGATTTGCCGGTTGCCCGCTCGATTGAATCAACCAAAGTGCTGTTTACCAGCTCATCATAACGCTTACCCATTCTTCCAAACCGAACGTGCGAAAGATTTTTCAGCCATTCAAAATAAGAAACCGTTACACCCCCGGCATTAAGATAAAGATCGGGAATAATTAGTACACCTTTTTTTAATAACACTCGTTCTGCTTCAGGAGTAACCGGACCGTTCGCGGCTTCGCCGATAATTTTTGCTTTTATTCTTTTTGCATTTCCAAAATTAATTTGATTTTCCAATGCAGCCGGAATTAAAATATCGCAAGCCATTTCCAATGCTTTTCCACTCGGCTTAATATTTTTTGCATTTTTAAAATTCAATATTGAACCTGATTTATTTCTATGTTTAAATAGTTCGTCAACATCCAAACCATTTTTATTATAAACTGCTCCATCATACTCGGCAATTGCAATTATATCGGCACCAGCATCCTGGAAAAACTTTGCGGTGTAATAACCAACATTTCCTAATCCCTGTACAATTACTCTTTTGTTTTGAAGACCCGGCTCAAGACCAAGTTTTTTCATATCATCTTTTTTATTAACTGCTTCCCGAACACCATAAAAAACACCACGCCCGGTTGCTGCAGTTCTTCCTCTTATTCCTCCCTGGCTGATTGGCTTGCCCGTAACACATCCGCTTGCATCTATATGTCCGGGATTAAATGCGGCATAAGTATCGGCTATCCATGCCATTTCTCTTGCGCCCGTTCCATAATCGGGTGCGGGAACATCAATTCCGGGACCTATGAAATTCTTCTTTACTAATTCTGAAGTATAACGACGTGTGATTTGCTCAAGTTCAATTTCGCTGTATTTGCGCGGATCGATGCAAACGCCACCTTTTGCTCCGCCAAAGGGAACATCCACCACAGCACACTTGTAAGTCATAAGTGCCGCAAGTGCCATAACTTCATCCTGGTTAACTGCCGTACTGTATCTTATTCCTCCTTTTACCGGCAATTTGTGCTGGCTGTGTTCAACTCTGAATGCTGTAATAACTTCAATACGATTTTTAAGACGGACAGGAAAATTCATTCTATAAACACTGTTGCAGTCTTTTATCTGGAACAACAAGCCCTCGGGATGTTTCGTGCATTTTGCTGCCCGCTCAAAATATTTTACAACATCTCCAAAAAAACTATGTTCCCTCTTGCTACTAATACCGTTAGCCATCATTTTACCTTTTGATTGAGTTACTAAAAAGTTAAAGAAGTAAATCAGAAGTAATTTATTTTGAAATTAAGAATTTAATTGCGGATTGGCAACAGAAAGAATCGCAGATGTTTTAAGAAATAAGAAACTACGTTGTGGTTTATAAACCTTTGTTTTAAATACTCAAGAGAATAAGTCAAAAGAGGTGATATTTTAAAATCTCAACTTGGTTTTTATATCCTTTGGTATAGCATTTTTGTGAACCATAATTGTAATCGTTTTTAGTTTTACAAATGACTCTGACATATACCAATAACCATCGTACTTATATTTTGTGCCCCAGGAATTTTTAGTGTAATAAAATTTTGTTCCCTCCTGATTTTCCGCTATCCCCGTAAAATGCATAAGATGATCATCCGTAGTCTGAAAGTTATCGAAAGTTTCCTCTCTCATTTCCTGAGTTATTACTTTTTCTTTTTCGGGTAATAATTCTTCACTTTCTTCATCATTATTCTGGTTATCAATCGGAATAACAGCGTAACCTTTTTTCCTGTAGAATGTTTTCTCGCTTGTATCACCATCCCACGCAACAGAGTAACCATTCTCAATTGCATTATCAATTATACTCATCATATCATCCATTGTCACGTTATAGTATTCACTGTTCGTCCAATTATCGGGTACTTCCAAAACAGCTTTTTGATAAAACGGATAACGCAGGTAAGATGTTATTTCCACATAGTCATCAGAGTTTATTCCTAGTTCATCGGCAAAACTTTTAGCTGTGTATTCCTTTCCGTTGTATTCAAATGATTCGGGATTCTCACCAAGGTAAATATCCAAAACGGATTCACAAACTTTTCTCCAATTACCTGTGATTTCTCCTTTAGTATTAATAACAGCAACCATCGAACTTTTCAACACAGCAACCATTTCGGAATGATTGTGCTTTTCATCAGACGATGTTCTGCCAGGATATACTTCTTCCGGAACTACACCAAATCTTTCCCATGCAATCATAACATCGTGCGCCTGCCCGCCTTGTCCAAAGTTTGTTAAGCCATGATAACGAATATATTTTTCCGCTTTAACCGGATATAAATTCCTAATGATGTACATTTCCGATAGATCATACTCAGCTTTACCCATTCTTAGTAATTCAGTTTCTAAAAAAGATTGTGTTGCAAAGCTCCAGCATGTTCCTGTTTTTCCCTGATGCTTTACAGGTGTAGTTTCAACATTGTACAGAATAGTAAATTGATGCACATCTTTTTTCTCTTCATCATCCTGTGCAAATAATAAAGAAGCGGAAAGAACAACAGCTACGAAACAACGTAGGCTAACAACAGACGATTTCACATTTTCCTCCGAAGTATTATATATTTTTCAATTAGCTGTGATAAAGATAAGAATTTCACTTAAATTATTCCTGTCTCAAAACGAACCTTTTTCAGAGCAGTGCATCATATGGATTAAATAATTCCTTAGTTTTCATTTAAAAACGGTTAATTTAACAGTATAAATTTTTTCATTCTATAGACAAGGGAGTTTATGAAGAATCTATCACTAACTATTATTGTTTTGCTTATAATAAGCAGCTTTACATTTGCACAGAATTATAAGCAGGTAAAAATTCACCTAAACAATCTTTCGGATGTTGAAGAACTATATCAGGCAGGATTTGATTTCGATCATCCTTATTTTACGAAAGATAATTCTATTATTGTATTTGTAGATGATGAAGATTACAACAAGCTTCTCTTCTCCGGTTTTAACTTTGAAATATTAATTGATAACTGGCAGGAGTATTACGATAATCTACCGAAACTTTCCGATGTGGAAAAACAACAAGCTCTAAACCAAATTGGATTTGATTACGGAGTTACCGGATTTGGTTTTGGTTCGATGGGCGGATATTATACACTTGCAGAAATAATCGAAGAACTCGATTCGATGAAATTACTCTTTCCAAATTTGATATCAACAAAATTATCCATCGGGACATCTATTGAAGGTAGACCGATTTATATGGTTAAGATATCAAACAATCCTAATATAAACGAAGACGAACCTGAGTTGTTATACACTGCGTTACATCATGCAAGAGAACCGGAAGGCATGATGCAAATGATTTTTTATATGTATTATCTTTTGGAAAATTATGGAACGAATCCCGAAGTAACTTATCTTGTTGATAACAGGGAAATATTTTTTATTCCTGTTGTAAATCCTGATGGATATGAATACAACCGACAAACAAACCCGAACGGCGGAGGAATGTGGCGGAAGAACAGAAGAAATAACGGCGGCGGGATTTATGGAGTTGATCTAAATAGAAATTACGGACCTTACGAATATTGGAATGCTCCAAACGGCGGTTCGAGTTCAGACCCCGGAAGTAACACTTACAGAGGCACCGCACCTTTTTCTGAATCGGAAACATCTACAATCAGAGATTTTCTCGCATCAAGGAACCTGAAGAATACACTCAACTATCATACTTACGGCAATTTGCTTATTTATCCTTACGGCGCATTGGTACATGAAACTCCCGATTCACTTATTTTCAGAGAGTTTGCCAGAGATATGACAGCTTATAACGGCTACGTTTATGGAACCGACCAGCAAACAGTCAACTACTCAACACGAGGTAACAGCGATGATTATTTTTACGATGGCGATACTTTGGCTAACGACGGAAAGATTTTTGCGATGACGCCTGAAGTAGGTTCTTCCGCCGATGGTTTCTGGCCGTCGCAAAGCAGAATTATTCCGTTAGCCGAAGAAAATGTTTTCCCTAATTTATATTATGCGTGGGTTGCCGGTGCTTATGTTGGGTTGGATAATGCTAATTACGATCAGCAGTATTTTAATCCCGGCGATGTTGTAGAATTAATGCCGGCGTTCAAAAACAAAGGTCTTTCCGATGGTACAAACATTGACGTACATTTAAATTCACTTTCTTCTTTTGTTACAATTATTAATGGAACTGAAAACTTTGCATTCATTCCTGCAAGAGGAAGAGCAGGGGTTTCAACTCCGTTCTCGTTTTCAATATCAGCAGGTACTTCTGTCGAAGAAGAAATTATGTTGGAATTTATAACAAGCTATAACGCAAATGTTATGCGAAAGGATACCGTTAAAATTACTATCGGAACTCCTTCGTTTATTTTTGCCGATACAACTAATGACCCCACAAATTATTGGACGATTACCGCAACACCTTCCAATCCTAAGTGGGAAGCAACGTTTGGCACTTATTATTCCTCCCCTACAAGTTTTACAGACAGCAAGAACGGCAACTACAGCGACGATGCTACTGTAACTATGACATTAACAAATCCAATTGACCTTACTGAATACGAGAGTCCTCGTTTATCTTTTTGGACAAGATGGGATATTGAAGGGAACTGGGATTATGGACAGTTTGAAGTTTCTACAAATAACGGCAGCTCCTGGATACCGCTTGAAGGCGAATATACAGAACCCGGTGTAGGAAGCTTTCAGCCAAACGGGGAACCGCTTTACGATGGTGTGCAAAGTACGTGGGTTAAGGAAGAGATCAGCTTAACTAATTATAATTCATCGCAGTTTAAAGTTAGGTTTCAATTTAGATCAGATGGCTCTGTTACACGTGACGGATGGTATGTGGATGACATAGGCATTATTGTTTATACTATTGTTCCCGTTGAACTAACTTCATTCACGGCGGAAGCGAGAAGTGAAAACGTGATACTTAATTGGTCAACTGCCACAGAATTAAACAATCTTGGGTTTGAAATTGAACGAGCGACTGGTAATAATAACCTTAACTGGGTTAGAATTGGATTTGTTGAAGGCAATAGAACCTCAACCGATATTAATAACTATACTTTTAAAGATGATGATCCGCTTGCAGGAACAAGTTATTACCGGCTTAAACAAATTGATTACGACGGAACATTTCGGGTTTATGATAAAGTGCAGGTAGATTTCCACGGCGTAACAGATTATGCGCTTGAGCAAAACTATCCTAACCCGTTCAACCCGTCAACAACTATTAGATATTCAATTCCGGTTGCGGGCAAAGTAAAATTAACTTTATATAATTTGCTCGGTTCTGAAGTTGCAGTGCTTGTGAATGAACAGCAGGAAGCCGGGAATCATACTGTGCAATTCTCTACAGATGATTCAGGTGCAAATCTTGGGTCAGGAATATATTTTTATACTTTGAATTCCGGCAGCTTTTCACAAACGAGAAAGATGATTGTGTTGAAGTAACTATGCAGGTTTCATTCTGAGTGTGGCGAGAGATCTTTATTAAAGGCGGTCAATTGTTGATCGCCTTTTTGTTTTCAATTCTATAATGAAAGATCAATCTTTTCTCTATTCATTCATTAAAGATTTTATCTCAATAAAATCATCAACCAAATAATCGGGATTATTTTCTTTTATGCTTTCTCTTGTTCTGTAACCGTAAGAAACGCCGCAAGTAATTGCCCCGGCATTCTTCCCGCATAAAATATCCAATTCAGTGTCGCCAACAATCATTGTATTTTTAGCATCAACTTCTAATTCTTCACAAATAAACAACAAGGGTTCTGCGGATGGTTTATGAGCGATACCTTCCCTCCTGCCCATTATAAAATCAAAATGTTTACTGAATTTAAAATGATCAATTATTTTCTCTGCCTGATCCTGCCCTTTGGTTGTAAGAAGTGATATCTTTAACTCTCCTCCGTTTTTCAAGAATGAAAGCGTATCTTCAACTGCGGGATACACTATTGATTCATCAATAAAATCGAAGTAAAGTTTTTTATAAATACCGATAAATTCTTGAAAGTCGGGCACATCTAAATTAAAATTCTTAAATATATCAACAAAGTGCATTCCTATCATTTCAATAAATTTATCTTCTGCCATCTCACCTTTTATGTTTAAGTGTTCTAGAGTTTTTAATGTGGCTTTATAAATTGTTTTATCCGATTTAACAAGTGTTCCGTCAAGGTCGAAGCAAATATGTTTGATATTCAAACCAGAAAAATCCTTTCCAATAGCATTATGCCTGTTATCAATATAAATATTGTATTTCGTCAGATCGAAGCATATCAAAAATATTAATACCATCAAATAAAAAAAATTTGTTGGAGACTTGATTTTTAATATATAATTATTGCATCTTTAGGTTAACAACTTATATAAATCCAAAGTTGTTGAATAATAAATGCAATATCTGTTTTTATCATTACGGAGGCAATCTCATATTCCTACAAAAAAGTGTGTAACTAACCCGTTATCAGTAATATTAACACATTTTAGGTCCTTTAATAATAATTTTTACTAAATAGTATAGACTTTTTTTTGGTATAATATTTTATAAGAAATGAAAATCCTAATCAATCAACCAACAAAACAAAAGGAGTTAATTATATGAAAAGATTTCATCTGTTTTTTGCGTTTGCACTCTTATTTTCGTTCTTTGCGATGCATTCTACTGTATTTGCTCAGGAAGAGCCCGTAATGTACTTCTGTGAGAAATACGGCAGAGACGGCGAAGTAGGTGTAAGTGACAGATTCACAACCGGTTACTTAACAGTAATGGTTAAATCCGACTATGCACTCAGACTTGATGATGTTTCAATTCAGTTGGATAAATATAATTTCCGCACTGGTGAGTTTGAATACTATAAAAAGTTTAATTACACGATCGAACTTGATATGAAATATGTTTTCTTCGCTAAAAATGATGATAGCGATATGGAGTTTGAAGATCCTGGATTTTATCGTGTTTTCCTCCTCGATGATCGCGATGAAACAGTTGCAAGTGCAATAATCGAAATTATTCGTTAAGCGTAAATGAAATGATTTTTATAGAAGAGCGGTAT
>JBATTD010000871.1:0-3091 GCA_049670345.1 Ignavibacteriaceae bacterium | reverse complement strand
GAATTATATGAAATTAACAAAGTATAATGCACGAAATGGTGAAATGATAAAAATACTGTTTGAAGAAACGAGCGATAAATATGTTGAACCAATGCACGGATTAATTTTCTTTGAAGACGATCCTGATATGTTTATCTGGACAACACGCAAGGATGGCTGGAATCATCTTTACTTATACGATACGCAGGGGGCAAAAATTAAACAATTAACTAATGGTGTGTGGGAAGTAACCGACTTTGATGGATTAAGTAAGGTTGGTTACAACATTTTCTTTTCTGCTACCGAACAAAATCCGATTGAAAGACATTATTACAAAATTGATTTAGATAGATACGAAATGACACGAATTACAAATGGAACCGGAACTCACAAAGTTGTAAGAAATGAAAAAGGAAATATGTTTTTGGATGTTTTTAGTAATCTTGATGTTCCGTATGAAGTAAGTGTGCTTGATAAAGATGGAGAAAAATTAAGAACTGTTTACACGGCACCAAATCCGTTTGACGGTTATAATACCGGGAAGACAGAAATCTTTACATTAAAAAGTAGCGATGGTTATGATCTTTACTGCAGAAAAATACTTCCACCCGGCTTTAATGAAAATAATAAATATCCTGTGCTTCTTTATGTTTACGGCGGACCGCATGTACAGCGAATAACTAATCACTGGCTTGGCGGTACGAAGGAAGTCTTATGGTTGAATTACATGGCTCAAATCGGATACATTATTTTCACATTAGATAATCGCGGCTCTTCAAATCGTGGTTTGGATTTTGAGCAAAAAATATTTCGGCATTTAGGCACCATTGAAATTGAAGACCAAATGGTTGGTGTTAATTATTTAAAATCTCTCTCGTATGTTGATACTACAAGAATGGGTGTATACGGATGGAGTTATGGCGGATTTATGACCACAAGCTTAATGACACGAACACCTGGTGTATTCAAAGTTGGAGTTGCCGGCGGTGCTGTAATAGATTGGCAATATTATGAAGTGATGTACACTGAAAGATATATGGATACGCCGCTGCAAAATCCGGATGGATACCAGGAAGCCAACCTGCTTAATTATGTAAAAGATTTGAAGGGTAAATTGCTGCAGGTTCATGGTACTTCCGATCCAACCGTTGTTTGGCAGCATACATTATTGTTTGCACAAAAAGCAATGCAGCTTGGAATTGATATTGATTACTTTCCTTACGTTGGTCATAAACACGGTGTTAAAGGAAATGATAAGTTTCATCTTTACCAGAAAATAACAAATTATTTTGATGAAAATCTTTAAGAAGGTTTGGAAAGACTTGAATTGCTCCGCCCTTTAAGACGGAGATTATTAGGAACAGCAAAAATCTTTTGGCTTTAGCCATAACTTGAGAGAATGAAGCAGTACTAACGTAAAAATCAGCCGCCGCCGGAGGCAGGTCGCTTGCACGCGGGGTTAGACGCTCGCTGTTGGTCTACTGCGAAATAAATGCTATAACCTCTTTCCACCAATTCAGTTCTGCAGCAACCGGCACTTGGTTATGTCTTACATCTTCAAACATCCACAGTCTCTTGTTTGCGGTTATTGACTCATACAACCTTTTACCATGCTGTACTGGAACAACCTCATCGTTTTCGGCAAGAATGACAGCAATATTTCCATCAAATCTTTGAAGGTTATCAACACTGTTGTATTTGTCGAGAACTAACCAACGTGATGGAAGGAACCAATAGTGTGTTTGAGCAAGATTGGGCAGCGAATCCCAGGCCAGAAACAGAATCACTCCTTCAATTGGTATATCAGATTTACGGAGAGCACTGCAAATGACCCCACTTCCAAGAGATTCGCCCCAAAGGTACAGAGGCCCTCCAAACTCCTGATAAGCAATCCTTATGGTTTCGAGCGCATCCTTTACCAATACATCCTCACTGGGTTGTCCGGATCGGCCTCCATAACCAGGATATTCAGCTAAAATAACTCGCATATTTTGAATAGATAGCGCTTTGACATAGAAGCTGCGATTATAGGCTGCGCCTGCATTGCCATGAAATACGATGACGGTTCCCTTTGCGTCAAGCAGTTTTGCTTGACTGATAAATCCTTTAAATACTTCAAAAGAAGGCCAGTAGATTAAGCCTTCATTGATTGCACGCTGCTCAGCCAACTTGATTTGAGACGGCATATAAAGTAATTTCCGCTGAAATATAAAAACTATTGCGCACAAGGCTGCATATCCCAGCAAGATAGATATCAATATTTGCCAAATCATTTTAATAACAATTCTTTTCGATTGTACGAGAGTAAAAATTTAGGTGACGTATAACGGCAATGCAACTAAAGCGCCGCCCAATACAGCTAAACAGCCTTAGCCCAAAATATCAATAATTATTAAAAACTTATTTTACTAAAAAATGTCTAACAACAATGTTAAACGAATTTGCCAAACCTTATAACTCTTAAAATGCCGAACCGTTTTCGCGGTCGCTTTGAGTTGCGGGTTAGGCAGGTAACTGGATTGATTAGCACGGAACAGCATTTAAGATTCATGCATATCACTATTAGGACTGTTGGCTATGGATTGGAAGATGATAAAAAGTGGACATGGTCCAATACATAAACCCAATGACCCTCCACCTTGCCACGCACATCCGACCAACGTTGAGTAACCTGTTGTGAAGTACCGTCCTTCGTTTGCATGGTGTAAGTTGCCGTGCCAACCGCGAAAACGCTATTCCCTGCACGAATGTGGCTAATCTCATCGCAAACCAAACTGAGCGATTCGAATTGGGCAAAAAACTGTTCGAATACCTTACGGATATTGTCGTAGCCGCGGTTCACGTTGCCGTCAAAATCCACGAAGATCAAGTCCGGGCTGTTCCAAAGTCAGCTCATTAACTTTTCAATATCCATCTGGTCCATAGCGTCTTTAAATCGCTGATCGAGCTCCTGGTTAGCCACCAGATCCGCATCGGAGAGCGATTTGGCTTGTTCTTCGCTTTCAACCTGCTTCCCGCAACCGACAGTAAGAAAAAGCAAGAGAGTTAAGTTAAAAATGGAAAAACGAAACAATGATTTTTTCATAATGAGTCTCCTTAATACGTTTTAAAA
>JBATTD010000870.1:0-1555 GCA_049670345.1 Ignavibacteriaceae bacterium | reverse complement strand
GCCTGGCAGGTGTCATAAAAGAATTACTCACAATTCCCTACTAAACTTCATTAATAACAACACTTTTAATAGCAAAGAGATTCAATATGACAAAACTGAAAAAGAAGCGGGATAAAATCCTGCATATATCTGATAAAATGCACAAAAAATTTAAACAGTTTTGTTTAGAAAAAGATTTAACTCTGGGTGAGGCAACTGAAAAGGCACTTATATCTTTTATCACAGGAGAATCCAAATGATTATGTTTATGATTTTTTTATTAGGTCTTGCCCTTGGGTCCGGAATTACTTTTTTCATTACAAGATTTTTCTTTCAAGGAAAACTGCATAGCAATTTTAAAGCATATCTTTTTGATATTAATATAATCCGTGAAAACAATCGTAAACTTTTAAGAACAAATAGACTGCTGCGAAAATCATTGCGGATATTAAGAGGAAATTTAGCCACTATAAAAAACGATAATAAAATTCATTTACTAAATTCAAATTGAAAAACAATCTTACGTTCTACTCTCATTATGTTGATGCTCACAACCATTGGAAGTTTAAACTTCTTAGATCTCTTTTAGGATGGGAAGCTGAAGGCAGATTTTGGGCACTCAATAATATGATCGCCGCCACAGATGAATGTATCCTTAAGATAAACAAAAAAAATATTCGTGCTTGTGTCATATCCGATCTTAGCATGGACGAAGAATCTTTTACTAACTTCTTGAATGTTTTATCACACGATTGCGAATTGCTAATAAACTTAGACGGGAATATCACTACCGGGTTAGTAAGAGATTCATTAAAGCTTGTTATGAAAGAGAGAGAATCAGCACGTATAAGAAAAGAAAAATCACTTAACCGTTCTAATAATGAAACAAAAGGCGCTAATATCTTTGGCATTCGTTGATTTTTCAAAGGTTCGCCGAACTTTTATAAAGTTCGCCCGAACTTTTAACATAGAGAGAGAAAGAAAGAGAAAGAGATTAGGAAATTAGTGTTGATATGTTGATAACCCTTATCATTTGAAGTTTTAAAACAATTACACCAGGAGTAGCACATTGCAAAACAAAACAGCAAAATCTAAAATTAGCAAAGAATTCGCGCGCCTTCGGAAATTCGGATTCTTTGTTTTCAATTTTAATTTTCGGTCGGCGCTCCCGGAAGGTTTAAAATCTTTTGTGGATCTCATTATCGTCAGCAAAAAATATCTAATTTTTATTGAAGTTAAAATCGGAGAAGATAAATTCTCTAAGGAACAAAAAGAACTTATGAAAATTCTTTCACATCTTTCTACTGGTAATAAAGCCGTTCATTACCTTATCATAAACAATATAAAAGAATGTATGCTGTATATAGAACATATTTTAGGCGGTAAATTATAATTTTTTTTAATCCCCTTTTTCAATAATTGCTTCTCATCTTTTTTTATTATATTTTGTATCTCGATTGGTTAGAGTGGATTTGCTATGCATTGTCTACCATTTATAATTGGATGAAAGATTATGTCTTTAACTAATCCTGTTTTCGCTTCCCTTTCAAAAGAGGACCTAATCTCTCTTTTAAAC
>JBATTD010000869.1:0-4411 GCA_049670345.1 Ignavibacteriaceae bacterium | reverse complement strand
ACAATGGATCACTATAGGTAGCACTAAATTGTATTGAAGTCCCGACAGTAGCCCCTGGTGGTATATCTGGCAGACTTAATATTGACGGTGCGATTAATAAATTCCAGGGATCATTACAAATAAGCTTAATGGAAGCATCTGTTATAGTTCTTGTAGTACCCTGATTTAGAACAAACGGCTTAATATTGAAAGAATAACCAAATCTATCTGAAATTGAAATACTGTCCAGTTTTACAGGACCTGCCGTTGTAAATCTATCGATAATATTCCAGTTTAATCCATTTCTTGTAAAACCTGTTACCTGATCAATGGTTTTTATTCCAACGGTATAAAAATTTTCATCGGAAACAGGCAAAAAACCTCCATAAATTCCATCACCGGCAATGCCATCGCCGTTTAGTCCATCATCAAAAAGTTCAACAGAATCCTGGGTACTCCCGTCATCACTTAATATCATTGCTTTTGCTGTTACAGCATGCCCTTCAAGGTTTATTACACGACCCAAAATATTAGCAGGATCTGTATTCGGTTCAACATATGGTTCTTCGATGATTATACTGTCTGCATGTACAAGGTTACTGAAATCCTCTGCGTAGCCAACCGCCCAAGAATCTGCACTGCCTACAAACCACATCCTGTAAAGATTATTACTCTCAATAACATTTGGATGATAAATTGATCTATGCCAACTATTGTCGGTACCGTGATTTAATACAGGATTATTTAATGAATCTTTTATCCAGTTAATACCGTCTGCTGAAACTGCGTAATCAATTTGATTGTAAAAACTATTATTCTCTCTGCTATACCACATATGGTAATTCTCACCGTCAAAAATCACAGAAGGACTCTCTGTATAATAAATAAGTACTGAAGGATCCCCTTCTTCAATAACCGGATTAGGATGTTTTTCCCAGTTAATACCGCTGTCAGATACTGCATATCCGATTCTTCTAGCACTACCAGCTGGTAATTCATCCGCCGTAAACCACATCTTATATATCGACTCATCTTTAATAACGTGCGGGCTCCACACAGCGAGATCGTCCCAATTGCCGGACGGACCGGTTGGTAAAACTGGATTGTTTAGTGAATCTTTTGTCCAGTGAATGCCATCAAGGCTGGTAGCCAATCCTATAACCCAGCCCTCGCTACCGTGACCGTCATAATACATTTTGTAGGTCTCACCATCAATGAGTACACAACCCATTTGAAGATCAATTCCATCCCAGGAACCCGGACTTCCGAGTTCAAGCACAGGGTTTGCTTGATATTTTTCCCAGATTATGCCATCTTCACTAGTTGCATATCCTATAGCATCAACATTGTTTCTCTCACCATGATACCACATCTTAAGAGTATCTCCATCAAGCAGAACATACGCTCCAATCCCAATTCTTTGAGAATCCCATTCGCCCGGATCAACTTTTATAATACAGGATTGTTAGAGTATTTATACCATTTAGTTTGTGCGAATGTAGTAAGTTGTAATAAAAAAAATGCAATGAATAGTAAAGAAAAGTTTTTCATAGCTCCCTCCTGAAAAATGGAAATAGAAAATTTTTCATTATGACGAATACTGGAAGTAGAGTAAGACATACCATAATGGTTTATACTATACTCTATGCCTTGGGGGAAATCAATAAAAAAGAATAGTCTACAAAGTACCGTTATCCGCTCCACAACCATTCCCTCAGGTGTAGAAGTATTTTTGTTAATTGTTAAAATGAAGAAATAATTTGTTAGAAGCAACTAATGGTTAACGATTGGCTAATGTTTGTAATTGGCAAACAACACCAAAAAGCTCCGTTTTTATCCCAGCATTGTATAAGCTTCGCAGAAGTAGTAGTGTGATGATTCCGATTTTCGCGAGATTATTTACAATAACTACATTTGTCGCATGGCAATTTTATAACAGAATAAAGTTGGATAACATTTACTGAGGAGTCATCTTAATTGAATCTTCAATATTAATGTCTTCATTCAAATCGAATTCATCAATAATGCTTTTTTTTAGAGTATCAATTTGTTTGTTCTGATGCTGGATCTCAATTTTTATTTCGCTGATTGGCTCTACTACTTTTTGTTCAAAAACATTTTGAGCAAAATATAATGCTATAAAGCTTATAACTGCAGCGATTACCGGGGTTGTTATCCATCCTGAAGAAATTTTCCCTAGTACATTCATGTTGATGCCTCTACCTTTCTTTGTAAGAACAATTCCAACTATTGCTCCTATCACTGCCTGGGAACTGGAAACCGGTACCAAAGGTATTGTAGGTAAACCATGACTTGCTAACCACGTCTCCAGTCCTTTAGATGCAAACATAAAAAGAACCAGCGATTCTGAAAGTACAACAACTAAAGCTGCAACAGGTGTAAGTTTAAAAAGATCATTACCCACTGTTATCATCACTCTATAAGAATATGTAAATACACCGATACTTATAGCAATAGCACCAAGTAAAAATAATTGTTGTGTTCCGCTTAAAGTAAAAAGAGTACTGAAGGAAAGATCTGTGAATGGATTTGCCGGAACAAAAACACCCATTACATTTGCAATATTATTGGCCCCTAAACTGTACGCACCGAATGCACCTACGAGGAGCAAACCAACCCTGTTATAAGAATCCTGCTTAAGCAAATGAACTCTCGATCTTGACAGAACAGCCATTGTGATTTTATAAATAACGAATGCGAACGCTGCTGCTAATAACGGACATAAAACCCATGTAGTTACAATTTTGACTAAAGTGTTTATGTCGGTAGGAGAACCGGTAAAAAAATTCCAGCCAATTATGGCACCAACAATTGCCTGTGAAGTTGAAACAGGAAGTTTCAATTTAGTCATCCACGCTACTGTTACAGCCGCCGCTAAAGCTACTGTAAACGATCCGGCAATAGCATTAACCTCACCGAGTTTTCCAAGTGTGTGTGTAGGCCCTGCTCCGCTGATAACAGCACCCAGAACAACAAAAATTGCTGTCACAATTGCTGCAGTACGAAACCTTATCATCCGGGTGCCTACTGCAGTTCCGAATATATTAGCTGTGTCATTGGCACCTAATGACCAGCCAAGAAATAATCCGCTAAGTAAATAAAACCAAATCATCAATAACTAAGTTTTCCTTTTTGTTATATGAATCGTTTGACGGCAGCTATTGATAACCGGTCACATACGTCTTCAGCTTCATCTGCAATGCTTTCGATGTGAAGTGCAAAATATCTCATATGCATTTTCTGGCTTAAACGAATATCCGATCTGAAAACAATACGTTTAATTTTTGCCGCAATTTTATCCGATTCCGATTCATATAATTGAACCTTGTTTATATGATCTCTTACAAGGTTAATATCAGTAAAGTATGAACGAACCGCAGCAACCATTTCTTCTAATGCCGATACTGATATATCAGTTAACTCAACATAATAGTTTTTTACCTCCGGGAGTATGAAGGGAATCTCAACCGAAAACTGATGAAGCGTTTCTGCTGTTTTATTTAAAACTTTATCGCACGCTTCCAATAAACCTAAAACATCACCACGCGATTCAGGAATAAGTGTTTCCGTATAAAGTCTTTTTTCTATTTTTCTTCTCAGGTTATCAGCCTCACTTTCGGTTGTATCAATGCTTACTAACCGCGATTCGAACTCATCTGTCTGCTCTTCTAAGAAGTATTTGATTCCCTGATTGAAAAGGAATCCGCCTTTAACAACCATATCCAGATAGTTATCAATCTGCGCTTCCAGATTTTTTATCTTATTAAATAAAACTGCCATTTACCGGTTCCTTAATTATTTTACTAATACTGCAAATATAAGAAATTATACACTTGCTTAAATTTCAAAAATGTAAGACATAAAAAACAAAACAACTCAACAATGTGTGAAGAGAATTTAATTGAGAAATGGTTGTTGTTGAATTAATTCCCCCAATAAACTAATTTGCAAAAGCAATGAAGAAGCACCTCGAAATTATCTCATTAATTCAGCAAAGAATATATATTGTACAACTATCAAAAAACTAACCGTTATTTTGCGCAAGCTGCTGATGATATAAAAGATATCGCAGAAGAAGAACTTCTTTCACTTGGTGCACAAAATACTTCACAAGCGTATCGCGGTATATATTTTACAGCAAATACAAAGGAGCTTTACACAATTAATTTTCACTCACGTTTAATTAACCGTGTCCTTGCACCTTTGATATCATTCAATTGCCGTTCGGATGAGTTGTTGTATAAAAGGTCTTTGCAAGTTAATTGGGAAGATTTCCTCGATTCTTCTAAAACATTTGCTGTATTTGCATCAGTAACTAATAGTACTATCAATCATTCCAAATTTGCGTCTCTTCGTTTAAAGGACGCCATAGTTGATTACTTCAGAAACAGAACAGGCAAACGCCCTTCAA
>JBATTD010000868.1:0-4925 GCA_049670345.1 Ignavibacteriaceae bacterium | reverse complement strand
TTGAAGGTGTTGGTTTTAAAGGATTAAGAGAAACAGATTCACCTCTATATTGCGGAAATTCAGGAACTACTTCAAGATTAATTAGCGGTGTGCTTGCAGTACAGGATTTTCCGTCCGTAATCATAGGTGATGAATCTTTATCCAACAGGCCGATGGGAAGGATAATTGAACCACTTGAAAAAATGGGCTGTAAAATTAAAAGTACGGATGGAAAACTTCCACTTCATTTTTTACCTTCCGATCGAATAACAGCAATCGATTATATCCTTCCGGTTGCAAGTGCTCAGGTAAAGGGATCTGTATTATTGGCAGGATTACAGAGTAAAGATTATACTACTATTCAAGAAAACAATTTGTTTACCCGAGATCATACCGAGAGAATGCTAAACCTTCCGGTCGAAATAATTGGTAGGAAAAAGATCTCAAAAATTTCAAGTGCGTTCTATCCAAAATCCGCAGATTATATTATTCCAGGAGATATTTCTACAGCAGCATTCTTTATTGTGTTAGCTCTGCTATCGAAAAATTCAAACATAATTTTGCGAAACATTTCTTTAAATGAAACCAGAACTAATTTCCTGAACTTACTAATCGCTATGGGTGCGGATATTAGCATCACTCCAAAAGGCATTTCAAATAATGAACCTTATGGTGATCTAATTGTAAAGAGCAGCGAATTAATAAATATTGAAATTGATCCGGGCATTGTCCCCGGTTTAATAGATGAAATTCCAATCCTCTCAATCGCCGGTGCAATCGCCGAAGGTGATTTTATTGTTAGAGGTGCGAAAGAGTTAAGAGTAAAAGAGAGTGACAGGATCAATTCTATCTGTTTAAATTTAAATAAAGTAGGATTCGATATTACAGAATTTGATGATGGTTTTTCGATCAGAGGGAAACCAAAGAAAAATTATCAATCATTTGAAAGTTATGGTGATCATAGAATCGCAATGGCTTTTAGCGTATTGGCATCTTTAACAGAACAGGGAAGTGAAATAAATGGTTTTGAATCTGTAAGTGTTTCCAATCCGAACTTTTTAAATCAGTTGCAATGTATTGCAGAATTGAGTTAAATAATCAATTACAATTCAATAACCTGATGTTCAAACTTGTCTATTTCCAGCTCATCAAAAATTTTCTTTATAAATTCCTCACCATACTTATTAACAAAATATGTGAAATTAATTTCCCGTTCCTGAAGGTTTGCGCCTGGAAAGATAATTGTACTCGCTCTATCCAACTGCCTTAACGTAACTTCAAATTTTTGATTTTGCGCTTGCTCGGCTTTTCCTTTTAGTTCATTTAATGCATTAAATATTTTTCCCCTGTATTTTTTACTTGTGTCGGCAATCGTTTTATCAAGTGCGAACAGTTTTTCTCTCAGCCGGTCAAAAGTAAGGTCAATTTCATTTTGTGTTTCGTTAAAAATGTCATCAACATTATTTTCTGTTAAAGAATCGATGACGTTTCTTTTGAGCTCATCAATCCCAAGGAAAATTTCAATTATAGTTTTATCATACTTGTCCAAAGTCTTCTTTATATTGGCTTCTACAAGTGTTGCTGAAGATCGTGGATATATAATTGGTGCTGGAATTTTATAAAAATCGTATAAAGGCAATACCTGTGCAAAATATGATACTTCGCTGGGACCACCGACATAAAAAGCAGTCGGCAAAATATAGTCCTGGCAAATTGGTCTTAAAAGTACGTTGGGGCTAAATCTTTCCGGCTCGTTTTCTACTAACTCTAATAATTCTTCTTTAGTAAAGTTTTTTCTTTTACGTTTTAATCTGAATTCCTTATCTACAGGTTCAATCAAATATCTTCCATCATCGGTACTGAAGAACAAATTAACTGGATGAACTTTAACCTGTGCATGATAGGTTTCTTCTAACTTTGCGCTTATGTGAACAAGCTGTTGTGTATGTTCTCTAAAGTCATTAATCTCCTTAAGAAAAACCGGTTTCAGTAAATCTTTTACTTGTTTATCCTGTGGATCCAGTAACACTAAACCAAGGTCATCGAACCGAGAATGAATTAATTGTCTGAAAGAAGTTTTAAAAGTTTTACCGGGTTCATACATGCTCTTTAGTTTATCGAGAAGCGGTTTTTTAAATTCAGTATCACGAAGATTTTCATCCAACTGATTAAAGAATTCAATTATAGATTCATCGAATTCAGTTATACCAATACTTTTCTTCGCCTCATCCGGCTCAACTTCATCTTTATATCCTATTTTTTTCAGTAGGTTATCATTATTAAAAACACTTATTGTTCTTACTTCATTAAAATCGTGATCATCACCCTCTAACCAAAAAACAGGTACAAAATTAAATTCATCATACCTGCTGTTTAAATGATTACTAAGTTTTATGATAGTAATTATTTTGTAAAAAGTGTACAGTGGACCGCCTAACAGGCCAAGCTGCTGCCCTGTAACTATTGTGAGTGTATTATCCTTCGCTAACAGGTCTATATTTTTTTGTGTTTTATCAGATGGATTAAGATCAGTGTACTGTGATGAAAGAATATTTCTTAATCTTGCACGTACAGTATTGTCTGATGCGGTAATATTTTTAAATATTTTTTTATATTGTTCCCGATCCCTGAAATCATGCTTATAAAAATCTTTTAGCTTATCAAACTCATACAAATAATCGAGAAATAAATTTTGATGACCGGGGATATCACAATAGTTTATAAACATAGATTCTCCAATTAATAAAAATATTAACGTTAAAAGTAAAAAAAAGATACTTACCTGACAATGATTTATAACGCACTATTTAGAATTGGTAATTCCTTCTGTTTATGAAGCTGGTTAAGGATAAACTTCAGATTAAGAAATTTAGTTTAGCAATCTAATGCTGATTATCTTTATTTTGATAATATAATTTTGAAATTGAATTGGAAATAAATCTCTTAAAATATTTTACAGTTAGAAGAACGATCAATGCGGTAAAAGTATTGTCGTCTTTCACGGTGGCAAGACTTATAAGAAAACCCGTTTTGTGGGGAATGCCCATTTCTTATTCCATTGAACCAACTAATCACTGCAATTTAAAATGTCCCGAATGTCCTTCAGGAGTAGGTTCATTAACAAGACCTTTGGGCTTATTGAATCCAGATGATTTTAAGAAATTAATTGATGATATAAGCCACACAGGATTTTATGTTCAATTATTTTTTCAGGGCGAACCGTTCATAAATAAAAATTTATACGATATGATAAATTATGCTCAGCAAAAAAATATGTACGTATCAATCAGTACAAACGGACATTTTATTAATGAAGAAAATGTAGAGAATTTACTAAAGAATGCACCTGATAAGATGATATACTCGATTGATGGTTTGGATGAGGAGAGCTATCAGAATTACAGAGTAGGTGGAACTTTTGAGCAGGCAGATGCAGGGCTTAGAACATTATTAAATAAGAAGAAAGAAATAAATCAAAAGCATCCTTATGTAGAGCTGCAATTTATTGTGATGAAACAAAACGAGCATCAGCTTGATGAGGTATTGAAATACGGAAAAATGCTTGGAGTGGATAAAGTTGTTTTTAAAACAATGCAAATCTCCTCTTATGAAAACGCCTTGAAATTTCTTCCATCAAATAAAAAATACAGAAGGTATATTATTGATAACGGTTCTTTCGGGATTAAGGGTAAAATGAAAAACCATTGCTTTGCAGTGTGGAGAACTTCCGTAATCACCTGGGATGGAAAAGTTGTGCCTTGCTGTTTTGATAAAGATGCTGAGTATGAGTTAGGTTTAACTAACGGAAAATCTTTTAAAGATGTCTGGCATTCAGATGAATATAATACTTATCGTGCAAGAATATTGGGAGACAGGAAATCTATATCGATGTGTACAAATTGCACGGAAGGTTTAAAAGTTAATATATTTGAAATCGAACAATAATTAGTTTGTATGAATGTAAATAATGTAAGCGAAAATATTATAGCAAAAAATAAATCCTGGCTGATAGTAATTGTAAAAATAATTATAGCAGCGGGAATCCTTTACTACTTAGTTTCTTACATAAATTATAACGATATTATTACAGCTATTAAAGGAGCCAATATACTTTTATTGGTTGCTGCTTTCGCTCTCAGTTTTGTAAATATTTATTTGCAGTTTTTTAAGTGGAAATTAACATGCAAAACAGTTTTACATGAATCTAAAAATTCCAAAATATTCACCTCACTTTTTTACGGCTTATCTGCCGGCGCAATAACACCTGCACGAGTTGGTGAGTACTTTGGTCGTGCCATTGCATTTAAGAATAAACCATTGCTTCAGGTTACCATTGCCACTTTGGTTGATAAGTTCTTCCCGCTTATGATAGTAGTGTTTTTCGGTTCGATATCTACCATTTTCTTCCTTTATTTCTATTATGATGTCTCGGTTTATTTGGTATTCTCACTTTTTATAGTTGTTTTCACTTTATTTTATTTTCTTGCAATTATTATTAGAAGTGAAAATTTCTGGAATAGTATTTTATTTACTAAACTTAACAACTCAAAGTATTTCAGTAAGTTGTTCCTTCAACTTCAATCACTTAGCAAGCTCGATAAAAAATATTTCACGAGAATGTCCATTACTTCAATGTTGTTTTATTCTTGTTTCTTGCTGCAGTATGCATTGTTGGTTTCTGCCCTTTCACATAACACAGAGATAATGAATTATCTATGGGCAGGTAATTTAATTATGTATGTTAAAACTGTTATCCCTCCGATTTCGCTTGGTGAGTTAGGTATTCGTGAAGGTGCTTCGGTCTTTTTCTTAGCAAAGTTCAATGAACTACCTTCCGTGGCATTTAATGCTTCTATTTTTCTTTTTACAATTAATATTCTTTTGCCAGCTCTAGTTGGCTTAATTCTTCTAATAAAAAAGAATGATGATTGAGTATATTCTTTTGG
>JBATTD010000867.1:0-6243 GCA_049670345.1 Ignavibacteriaceae bacterium | reverse complement strand
CAGCTTTGCAAATTTGTCCATCTGCTTCTGAACGATATCAGGACACTTAATATAAAACGGGTTTATCGTTTCTCTTCCCTGGAAGAATACATCAGGATTTTGTGCAGTGCCTCGGATAAATGGTCTGTCCGGGCTCATTGCACGCAGGCGATGAGCTCTTACCAATTCATCACTAATCATTGCATGCATATCATCAACGGTTAGCTCTTCCATTTTCATAACTTCGTGCGAAGTACGGAAGCCATCGAAAAAGTGAACAAAAGGTATTCTTGCTTCAAGAGTAGCTGCCTGCGCGATTAACGCGAGGTCCATTACTTCCTGTGCATTATTAGAAGATAATAATCCAAATCCGGTTGAACGGGTTGCCATTACATCACTGTGATCGCCGAATATTGAGAGTGCGTGCGTAGCAACTGAACGGGCAGACACGTGAAAGACTGTCGATGTTAGTTCACCTGCAATTTTATACATATTAGGTATCATTAAGAGTAAGCCCTGTGATGCTGTGAAAGTAGTTGTCAAAGCACCTGATTGTAAAGCGCCGTGAACACTTCCCGAAGCCCCACCCTCGCTTTGTAATTCGCTAACACTGGGGATTGTTCCCCAAATATTTTTTTTATCTATAGCCGACCACGCATCGCACCATTCTCCCATATTTGAAGAGGGTGTGATTGGGTAAATTGCTATTACTTCATTTGTGTGAAATGCCGTATAAGCGGCTGCTTCGTTTCCATCTATTGTTACTTTTTTTCTTTCCATTTTTAGTCCATAAGTTTTAATAATGAAATGATCGGGGAATATCTGGCTTCGAGTTTTCCAACAATTGTACCATCGTTATTTATTGGGTTTATTAAATATTTTTAGAGGTTTTTAAGTTAAAATTGTCGATTTCAAAAAATTATCTATGCTGAATTCCCATTATTAAGAATTGCGTATCATCAGAAAATATGTTTTTGTAATTCTAATAATTGAGGTTATACAATCATCATTTTTATTACACCATTGTGAGGATGATATTAAAATAAAGGATACTTCAATTGTTTTATTTGCTGAAAATATTTTCAAAATGAGTGAATCTAATTGAATATTTAAATTACATCAGCGAGCATATGGCTTTAATATTATGTCGGAAAGAAAATTTGAATAAAAATATTTATTATATTATACAGTAGATTTTATTTTGTGAAATAAAACACAACATAATTAATTCATTTACATAACAGGAGGTGTAATGGACACTGCTGGATTACAAAACCAGGGATCGGGATATCAACCAATGTCTATAGGGGATTGGATAATCACTTTTATCATCACTTATATTCCGCTTGTAGGATTTATTATGCTCTTTGTTTGGGCTTTTGGAGACGGAACACATCCAAGTAAAAAAACCTGGGCACAGGCAACTTTGATAATGATGGTAATTGTAATTGTACTGATGATTATCTTCTTCGGTGTAATTGCAAGTATATTAGGAAGTTTTGTAGGCGGATATCAGCAATCGGTCTAACTGAACTATAAGTTCTACTTCATCTTATTTTTTTTGTAACATCATGGGGTTTGGGGTATTATACCCTCTTGTATTTAATAATTTGATTTATAATATAATAAGGAAGAACAATGGAAGAAATAATTAAAGAAGTACAGTCGCTTGTGGCAGCTTACGGATTACAAGTGCTTGGTGCAATTGCAACGCTTGTTATTGGTATATGGATTGCCAGATGGCTGGCAAAAATAGCCGGCAAATTACTTAATAAACGCAACGTTGATCCTACACTTACCAAATTTGCAATTAGTCTTGTAAAGATTATACTAATTGCTTTTGTCATTATTTCAGCAATTGGCCAGGTTGGCATTGCGACCACTTCATTTGTAGCAATTATTGGTGCTGCCGGATTAGCAATTGGTTTTGCTCTGCAAGGTTCGCTTTCAAACTTTGCTTCCGGTGTGATGTTAATAATATTTAAACCAGTTAAAGTTGGTGATTATATTGAAGGCGGCGGTGCTGCCGGTTCAGTTGAGGTTATCGGAATATTTGTTACTACTCTTGTAACGCCTGATAACAAGGTTATTTATATTCCCAACTCTGGTTTAACAGGCAGTAACATTACAAATTACTCTGCAAAAGATACTCGCCGTGTTGATATGGTTTTTGGTATTGGTTACGGCGACGATATTGATAAGGCGAAAAATGTTATTAAATCTGTTATTGATAATGATTCACGCATTCTTAAAGACCCGGCTCCCCAAATTGTAGTTTCGGAGCTGGCTGACAGCAGTGTTAACTTTAATGTTCGCCCATGGGTGAACAGTGCCGATTACTGGGGAGTATATTTTGATTTAACTGAGCAGATCAAAAAGAAATTTGATGAGCAGAATATTTCAATCCCATTCCCGCAACGAGATATTCATATGTTTCAAAATCAATAACTAAAATGGAATGAACTTATAAGGATTGAATAAGTAGGGGCGATCTGACGGGTCGCCCATTTTTTTAGAAGAGGATATTTTATAAAGCGGCAGCTCTCCGATTCAACTCATCAACTACTTTTTACTAATTCCTAAATAATCAATGTCAGAGTTTTCAATTAAAATTTTCATTAACTCCTCCGCTGCAGTTGCTGCAACCTTCTTTATCAGCTCGCGATCGGTTTCATCACCCACTTCATAGGTTAATGCAGGTGCATTAAATGTGTGCTGTATCCATCTGTCAGATGTTGGGGAATCTGGTTTGGATAAAGTGTCGATGATGTTTACGTAATAATCGGGGAGCCTGCTTTGAAGATTTGAAAGCCAGTTGCTTATTAATGTGTGATTTTCATTTGCAATTCTTATTTCTTCTTCATCTTGCTCTTCAGTGATTGTACTTTCAAGAGATAAAGTATAAAACACATCCATTAGGGTTGAATGAAAATCGATAAAGAATTTTATATTGTAACCGTGTTCAATAACCTGATTTATTGTATTTGTTACAATACGCGGCTCTCTCTGGTTGAACTTGACCCAGTCGCGATTAAGATCAACACCTTTTATATTATGGCGCCAGTGCCCGTTATCAACTCCATCCGGATTTACGAGCGGAATAATCAAAGCATTATACTTTTTCCTGAACTCCTTTGCCGTTTCCGAATCACCAACCAAAGTTTCAACGAAAGCTTTTAAGGCGAAGAACCCCGTAACTTCGGGCGGATGCTGCCGGCCAATTAAAACAACAAAATCTTTTGTGTACTCATTTTCAGAAACAAAGAGTTCATTCAGCGTTCTTCCTTCAGAAGATCTGCCAATAATTTTCTTTTTTACAAAAGGAAGAGTTGCAATTTTATCTTCCCATTTTCTGTAATAGTCTGATGTGATTAACTCCTGTGCGGAAATCCATAATGTATCGGTAGGAACTGTAATCTTAAAAGTTGCTGTCTTAGCAATTGTATCAATGGCAATCATTGTTGTATCAAAAGCCTGCCAGTTTATTCCGTCACTGCTTAGCTTAGGTATATAGCGATGAGAGTATCCGCTATACTTTAAACTGAGGTAAATTTCCTGCTGCTCCTCAGCCCACAATTTAAATGCGTACCACGGTGAGCCGTTTATAGGTTTGTTCTCTGCATTAATAAAAGCGAAATAAACCGAATCGCTTTCCCTGTAAAAATCGTTTAGTCTCGCACCTGTAAATTCATTACTCGCATAAATTTTAGAATCACTAAAATAGATTATTCGTTTGTGTCGGAGGGAAATTTCTTTATCAGTTGTAATTGTTGCACCCGGCGGATCGTACGCAAGTCCCTCTAACTCTTCGCCTTCCTGCCTGCAGCCAAAGAGTATTAGAAAGGCAATTGGCAATAATAATAGATTATACTTATTCAAAATCAGTGCTCCATTCAATAATTTGTTATCATTTGAAATCTACTTAACCATTTCTCAGTTTTGTCAGCCTGAGCATGTCGAAGGCTGACACCATATAAAAAAATCACACGTTTACAAGCTCAGTGTGACATTAATATTAATTATGATATAGATAAGATATTTCAAACTAACCATGTCTTACGGAAATAATATCACCATCCTGAACAATATATTCTTTACCTTCCAAACGCCAGTGCCCGTTTTCTTTCGCTTTTGCAAATGAGCCGTCTGCAATAAAATCATCGTAGTGAACAACTTCCGCACGGATAAACTTTTTGAAGAAGTCGGTGTGAATTTCGCCTGCAGCTTCCTGTGCATTCATCCCTTTCTTTATCGTCCATGCACGGCATTCATCTTCACCAACTGTAAAGAATGAATGAAGTCCAAGTAAATTGTAAGATTCGCGGATGAGACTGTTTAGTGCAGATTCTTTAATACCGTATTCTTCCATAAACACTTCAGCTTCTTCATCGGCAAGGTCCGACAATTCCAATTCAATTTTTCCGAAAAAAGTAAGTGCTTTTGTATTTTTTCCTAACTTCTTCTTCACTAACTCATCCAAAAGATTGTTACCATCATCAACCTGATTCTCATCTAAGTTTAATGCAATTAGCATTGGCTTTGCAGATAGTAGTTGATATGACCTGAGTATTTTTAATTCGTCATTAGAAAGTTTTTCTTCCCTTAACGGTGTTTCTTTTTGCAGTATTTCATCACATTTTTCAAGAACGGGAACTTCCCGTTTTAACCCGTCATCATTTGTCTTCATTACTTGTTTTTTTATGCTCGCAAGCCTTTTCTCAACAATTTCCATATCCGATATAATAAATTCAGTTTCAAACGAATCGATGTCGCGCATCATATTTATTGTGTTATCGGGATGAGGGACAGCATCATTTTCAAATAATCGTACTACCTGAATAAGCGCATCATTGGTTTTTACTTTACCCAGAAAATTACTTGTAAATTGTGTTGAACCTGCCTGTCCGGCAGGCAAGCCTGAATCACCTTTCTGTAAACCAACCACATCTATTACTTCTATAGTTGCATTTACTTCCTTTTTAGGATTAAATATTCCGGTCAATTTATCCAATCTTTCATCAGGTACTTTAATAACTGCTTGATGCGTTTCTTTTTTGGTAAATACTGCCGGATCAATGTGTGTTTTGGTTATTGTCTGAAAAAGTGTTGATTTTCCCGAAAATGGAAGTCCAACTATTCCTATTTGCATTTAATTCCTTTTCTTTTTTTCTTAAGATGTAAATATACAAAAGTTTGAAAAAGAGGAATCTAATGTTAAGAATTCTACCTGACAAAATAAAAGTTCCGCCTGAGGCGGACAAGTATAAACAGATGAAAATATTAAATCAAATAATAATTTTATTAATTTCTTTTTCACTGCTTTCGGTTTCGTGCAGCACTGTCCCTATTACGGGGAGATCACAGCTTAGCTTAATTCCCAATAGCGAAATGCTTGCAATGAGCTTTCAGCAGTATGATCAGTTTTTAGATGAGAGTAAAATTAGTAAGGACCGGGAAGCTGTTGAAATGGTTCAACGAGTTGGTAGAAATATACAACACGCTGTAGAAAAATTTATGAGAGAGAAGAATTTAATGGAACAATTGGAAGGTTATAAGTGGGAATTTAACCTGATTGAAAGTGACCAGGTAAATGCATGGGCTATGCCGGGCGGCAAGGTTGTAGTTTATACAGGAATACTTCCTGTTGCGCAGGATGATACCGGGCTTGCTGTTGTTCTTGGACATGAGATAGCTCATGCCATTGCAGAACACGGAAACGAACGAATGAGCCAGGAACTATTGCGTCAAGCCGGGGCAGTAAGTTTAATGGTAGCAATGAACAATAAACCTGCTCAAACAAAAGCATTATGGCTTGGTATTTATGGTGCCGGAACCCAGCTGGGAATTATGCTTCCTTATGGAAGAACTCAAGAAAGCGAAGCCGATCATCTTGGAGTAATTTTCATGGCTATGGCTGGCTATGATCCTCACGCAGCACCAGAATTTTGGCAAAGGATGTCAGCAATCAGAGAAGGCGAAGCACCGCCGGAATTCTTGAGCACTCATCCGTCTGATGAAACAAGGATGAAAGATCTTAATTCGTGGATACCTGAAGCTATGAAGTATTATAAGAAGTAAATTTGGTTTGATTTTTTTAATGCGATACCGCTAACAATTTTATAGGGTTAAATACTTTCCCTATCACTAATCATACTCATCCCAGCTTTTGATTTTTAAATCTTCCGATTTGTATTGTTCCAATGAATTTATAAATCGTTTAGTTGCCTGAACATTTGTAAATAATGGTATGTTCAGATCTACTGC
>JBATTD010000866.1:0-1648 GCA_049670345.1 Ignavibacteriaceae bacterium | reverse complement strand
CATTTACCCCGTATATAAGTGCTGGCTTAGGATTTGCTCAAGTCGAGTTTAATAATCTCAATATTTCCGGATTGGGATTTTCTGGCTCAAATGACGAGGATACAGTATTTGCATATCAGATAGGAATAGGAGTTGGATATGCTGTAAACGAAAAAGTTACTATCGATGTAAAGTATCGTTACTTTGGCACAGAAGATTCTGAATACGATACTACAGAAGCAGAATTTGCCAGCAACAATTTTCTTTTTGGGGTGAGAGTTTATTTTTAAAGGATTTGTTCAACAAACTTAACAATTCAGAATAAACATCATCATTTCGCTTTTACGCATAATATTTCAATTATCTTATATAGACCTATAAATTCCACCCGCAATATTTTTTTAGACCTTTCAAGTTTTTTCTCTCTTAATATTACCCAATATTGTGTAAATCCTCTCAAAGAGTGGATTAGTTGCTGAAAGATATTGTGCGTTAACTTTGATATTTAATTCGAATAATTAATTTAAAGGGCTGGATTTTAAACATTTTCTTACTTGCTGAAATGGCATTTTAATATTGCAAGATTTTTGCGTAAATTAAGATAAACTCACCCAGGATATACATGAAAAACCAAGTTTGGTTTTATTAATCTTTAAGTTATCTCAGTTATGTTCCGATATTAGATTAGGAATACGGAGCGAAAGGGCAAACCCGCTGAAAAGCGAGGACGCAAAGCCACGGGCCTAAGGCAGAAAAGCCACGGCAGCCGGGTTACCGAATACCTGTAGTGCTCATCTCATTCGACGTATAAGGAATACTGCTTAAGATTTTTCAGGTGCCTTTCCTCCATAAGTTACAAAGCAAAAAGACCGATTAAAAAGGAAGAAATAGGCGCCTGTATGTTCAAAAATTTAAGCAATTATTTACCTAAAACATGTCTTTGGACCTTCACACTTATTATTACAGCCATCATCATAGGCCCAAAATCTTTGGTATATTCTGCCAACGTCACGATGGCTTGGAGTGCCAATACCGAGCCTAATCTTGCCGGGTACTATATTTACTATAAGAATGGTACTTCAGGCCCTCCATATAACGGCACAGGCGTTGATGAAGGTGACTCGCCCATTAAGATTCCTGTTGGATATTTTGCCGATCCTGCAAACCCGGAATATACCATGCACGGTCTGAGTGATACTGAAATTTCCTTCTTCGTGCTAACCGCCTATGACACTGAAGGTAATGAAAGCGGCTTCTCAAATGAAGTATACTACATCGATGTACCGGCATCGAATTTGCCCCCTGATACGACAAATATTGTGTATCCTGAAAATTACTCTGGCGATGTAGAGGTCCCTCTGGATATAACCACGGCAGCTTTTTCAGATCCAAACAATGACGATCACTTTCAAAGTCAGTGGCAAATCAGCAAACAAAGCGATTTCTCCACACGTGTTGTCGATATTATCAGCGACAATTATCTGACAACGTTTTCCGTTCCCCATATGGCACTGAAATCAAAACACAAATACTATGTTCGCGTCCGATTCTTTGATTTCTATTTTACAGCTTCGAATTGGTCCAGTACTGTTGAGTTCACAACCGCTTATTTTATTGTAGACCTTAATGGCAACGGCATTTCTGATGCAGATGAGGTGGATGATACTGT
>JBATTD010000865.1:0-4361 GCA_049670345.1 Ignavibacteriaceae bacterium | reverse complement strand
TGGTATTATTAAATGCTTATTTCATCAGCATCATTTTCTTGTTCTCAACAAAGTTACCAGCAGTTAGATTATAGAAATAAACGCCACTTGGTAATCCTGTTGCATCAAATTGTACTTCGTGGTTTCCACCAGGGATAACCTGGTTTATTAAAGTACTAACTTCCTTACCAAGCACATCATATATTTTTAGTGTTACCTGAGTATTCTCTGGAATGCTAAAATTAATTGTAGTACTCGGGTTGAATGGATTGGGATAGTTTTGATCTAAGCTGAATTCCGTTACGCTAGCCAGAACATCGCCACTTTGTTTTGGAAGACTAGTTACCACCTCAAATGGTCGCATCATTTCGTGATCTTCGTGAGATAAAATATGGCAATGCCATACATAACGGCCTTCAAGATCAAACGTTGCAATTACCCTTGTTACTTCACCTGGCAACATTACTGCTGTGTCTTTCCAGCCCTTCTCGTTATCTTCCGGATCCCTTGCGTCTCCACCAAGGCTTGTACCAGATAACAAACCACCGGTAATGTCTTCACCGCTGTGTGAAGTGTGAGTTTTATCAGCAACAGTTCCATTAAAAGTCTCACGATTCTTAATCTGAAACTTTACCAGGTGCAAATGAATTGGGTGAGCATCACCTGTTGCGTTGTATACTTCCCATTCCTCAGTAGCATTCATCATAGGATATTCAGTAATTGCATCACTCCAGGTTAATGAACCTTCTGCAAGTGTTCCCAACATTGGCATCAATCTCCCATATTCATCACTACCTTCGAATAATACTAACTGTCTTGTTTCGTTAGGTGTAAGATTAGGTAGATCAGGTCGCAAACGAGTACCCTCTTCTACATTAGCTATTGGAAGTCCTTTAGGTGCTTTTAATCTTTTATTCACATTAAATTTCATTATCTGACCGGTGGTCGCTGGGTCAGCTTCAACATCGACCGGAAGACCTCCAAAAGGTGAATCCGGACCGATGTTTTGTAATACCACACTATTGTTCATACCAACTACATCAAAATCAACCACTATCTCTGCTCGTTCTCCTGGTGCAATGAGCAGTTCAGTTAATTCCACAGCTGTGGGCAGTAATCCGTCGTCAGTTGCAATCTGAAGAAACTCCATCCCATTTTCAAATTTTAAGATATAGAATCTTGAATCGGACCCATTAAGTAAGCGAAACCGATAAGGTCTGGGTTCAACATCTAAATATGGCCAAACCACTCCATTTACAACAATGAAGTCACCAAACATTTCTGCTAAAGCTGTTGGTCCGCCACCCGGGAAATCAGCCTGGGGTAATGGTGTAGTAATAAAATCAGCATAAGCATTCCATTCCTCCGCACCAAAAAATACTGATGGGTCAGTCGGATTGCCAGGCCAGAATAATTGTCCGTTGGCATCAAAACTTCTATCCTGAATAACAATTTCAATGTCATGTTTCCGTTTAGGTAATGTACCATCAACTGTAAGCTTGCGTTCGGTATTGTCTTCTAAAAGATAGAAGCCCGCTAAACCGGCGTATACATTTAACCTTGTAATACCAAGTGCATGATCGTGATACCATAGTGTGGCGGCTTCCTGAGTGTTATCGTAAACATAATTTGTTTTAACAAAGTAATCTCCTTTTACAGCCTCACCCTGAGTAAACCATGCTTCGGGTAATCCATCACTCGCAGATTCTGTATGACCGCCATGTAAGTGGGCAACGGTAGGAACGTTACCAGCTGTATACCAATCTCGAATCCAACTTATTTTATCAGTTGTGCCAACGGGTATTTCGCCGTGTGCCATATGCAGACTGGCATCAACGGGGAGAAAATGCCCGGGCAAATTATTAAACCAGTTTACATAAACAGGCACATTTTTCTTTGCTATAAATGTTGGGCCTGGATATGTAACTGCACCCGAAGGTCCATATCCCCATACCGTTGTCATCAATGGATTTCCAACTCCGTCTACCAATCCCAACCATTGTTGAGTTTCTTCCATATACATGTCAAAAGTGCCCCCATTTGTTGCGTTAATCTGAGCAGGAATGGGCAGGGGATTAACAAATTTTGTTTGACTTGATGGGAGAAGTAGTGACTGAGTAAAAGAGATTTGCTGAAATGAAAACAGCAATATGGTTAGCAAGATTCCAAAATGGAATTTGCCAAAAGAAGAAATGTGCATAGTACCTCCTAAAGTAAAGATTTATTATACGAGGATAATAATTGAAAACAGAAAGATTAATCCCTCGGATACATTAATACCTCAGATAGATTTTTTATTAGTGAAATAATTTACCAAGATCCCTCTGTGGTATACCCTGTTATTATCCTCTTTAATTAGGATATAATAATCTTAAATTAAAAACATAAAGTCAATAATTCATCAATAAAAAACATTTCTCAAAATGAAATTTTTCTTAATATGAAACAATATGATAATTATCTGTTATGTTCTTCAGACGAGTTGAAAATAAAAAACCCCCGCCAACCTGCACGCCCCGGCGCATAAACTTGTAGACTGTAGAAGTAGATTCCGCTTGATAATGAAGAAGTATTAAATTCCACTTCATAATAACCTGCTGACTTTTCATCACTAACAAGCGTGGTTATTTCATTTCCCAAAACATCATAGACTTTAAGTTTAACTGGGCTTAATTCTGTAATTAGGTAGTTAATTGTTGTGGTCAGGTTGAATGGACTGGGGTAGTTATTTGAAAGACTAAATGCTTTTACACCATCCGTTAATTGCTCAATTCCCGGAATTGTGTAAGTGCATAAATACTTTGGGTTATTCATGCAATTAGACCCCCCCAATTTTGACAGCAATTCTATGATCATTTCCACTCAATAGTAGTTTTCTCCCAAGTTTGACAATCTATCAGATCGGTCTTTATTACAATCCAGTCAATCAAATGGATCATCATATAATAAAAACAGTATAACGAGAAAAATCCCCAAAACTGCGCATCGGTCCATTGATAGAATGCTACATAATTACAACTGGAGGACTCAACGGCTTTGTCCATAAACTTGGTCATAAATGACGAGAGAATTCCCCCATCTGCAATGCTGGCTCCAATTGAAAAAAGCGAACCAAGTAGTTGGAGTCCTAAATAATCTATAGCGCCTATAAAAAACTCAAGTGGATTCAGCACATTGCAGTTACCGGCAATGGGTGATATAACCGTCTGATACATTTCCATTTGTTCGCCCAAAGCCAGATAAAGTGCCTCAAATACGCCGCGTATCATCTCCATAGAAAAACAGTCAAAACTAGTCATCTGTAGAATGGTTGTATCAATGGTCGTTGCAATTTGATTCAGTATGTCATCCCATTTTTCCTGGCCCATGATTTCACCCATCAGCGGTTCCAAATAGCATTCGTAAGGGACGTCGTAGAGTGATACAAGACCCCAGGACCATGTTCCATAAAAACGATCAGTATCGATAATCATCGTACTGTCCGTGATCTCGGTTGGGAAAACAATGTGCCATTTGAAACCACAAGTTGGGAAGGCAGGATCATAATGATATGCACAGAGTATCTGGCTGGTACTATCTGTAATCGTAATATTCTTGATGGGAAACGATATTCGAAATCGTACCGAATCACCGTCACGACGGGCTCCAAAATTAAAATCAAATGGTCTATCTGTCTGTGGTATAAATCCGGTGCCCTTGTCATACACCCTATGATATTGATTGGAATACAGGCTGTTGCAATACTGCAGCGACCCTTCCGGAATAATAATTTTGACACCATAATAAGGACTATCCGGATCGGTTACCTCGAGCGATCCCCCTTCCGGGCCGACTAATCCTTCAGGGCATTCGATTTCGCTATCATCTGAGCCACTCGTCGGTTTTTCATCACAACTAATCAAAGAAAATAATCCTATATGAAGTAAACTTATGATACAGATTGTACAGATCGTTTTGAAAATTTTTGTATCAGGTCTCATGATTATCCCTCGGTTTTAGCGTTAAATGTAATTGCAGGTTGTGCTTTAGCAGCAGTAACAAAACAAATAATAAAAAGTAAGATTAAGTTTTTCATAACAACCTCCCTTAATGAGTGAAATTGAAAAGCAATCTTCAACACACTCTACGCCTTGGGGGAAGCACAATATTCTGAAAAGAATTTAAGAGTAACGGTATTCTAAACGTTTCTCTCAAGGTGTAGATATAAATCTAAATTGTAAATTGGTAAAATTAATTGACAGAAGCAACTAATGGTTGACGATTAGCAAGTAATAAAAAGCTTTGAGTTAATTCAGTGCCAATTCTAATTTCAATTCTAAGCTAAAATCCATCAACTCAGCTCACGATTTCTGAAAGAACTAATTGATTTGGTAATATGATAT
>JBATTD010000864.1:0-1528 GCA_049670345.1 Ignavibacteriaceae bacterium | reverse complement strand
GTTTTATTCTGTTCCTCTTTAGATAATAGCCTAGTACCTAGAATAATAGAATAGCATCCGGTAATGATAGGAACAAAATAAACAAAATAGGTAACATAATACCCTAGCACATTATCCCATTGGTTAATGTGAAAATTAAAAGCCACCTGAAATGATTCCGGCATTATGTAATAAAAATCTGTAACCTTCGATATATTTTCCTTCATCGATGAATATACGAGAAAGGAAAAAGCAGTATATAACACAACCACAAGGCTCGTTATGACAGTTCCTTTCAAATTATTTTTAAGTTCTTTCAACAATAAATTTAAATTCATCTAGTTAGCCCCATCTCGAGAATCACTTTCATAGTAATGCATAAAGACTTCCTCTAAATCCGGTTCTGTAATGGCAATTTTTTCAATAGGCAATTGGGAAAGTTCTTTTAATAATATTGATATTTCCCCTTTATAGAGAAAGGAGGTGCTGTTTTTATATTTTTCTACTGAAATAACACCTGGTGTTTGTAATGTGATGTCATCTTTACCTTCCCTAAGCCGGTATGTAACCCGACTTAAAAGTTTTTCCTTCAGAGAATTAATATCATCTTCATTAACAATCCTTCCATCTTTAATAAAGGCTACCCTATGACAAAACTTCTCGACATCACTAAGAACATGTGAAGAAAAAAAGATGGTTGTGCCGTGCTCATTCTGTTCATTGAGAATATCAAAAAAATGATTTTGTATCAGAGGATCCAATCCACTGGTAGGCTCATCCAGGATAAGCAACCGTGGATTATGAATCAAGCTCTGGACGACCGCTACTTTCTTTTTATTGCCCATGGATAAATCATCAATTTTTCGGGACAGATCGAGATCCAGCATATCGACCAACTGATCAAAACGATGATCCAGTGAAATCTTGTAAAAGCGAGCAGAATATTCTATAAGTTCCTTAACGGTCATGTTCTCATAGTAATTGACTTCTGTTGGTATAAAACCAACAATTTTTTTTATTCTTGGTCCGTCCTTTGCGATATCATAATGAAAAATCTTCCCGCTACCACTCGTCGGAAATAATAAACTAAGAAATAGACGAATCGTGGTAGTCTTTCCTGATCCATTGGGGCCAATAAATCCAAAGATCTCACCTTCATTTATCTTCAGATTAAGATCGATTATCCCCCTGTCCTTACCATAGTACTTGGTTAGTCTTTCTGTTTCTATGGCGTACATACCAATCCTTTTAATTATTTACCTGGGGTCGTATTAAGGTTATAATAGAATTAAACAATATTTTTGAGAAAAATTTTGATTTTTTGACTCAATATTTAGTTGTATAACTATTACTTATACTGCACACTGTTATTTTAATGGACCATATTATTCCAGTAAATAAGGACAAAACTCCACATCATTTTTTTGGTTAATTCATCTCCGGCTTTGCCCGCCTCCACTAAAGTTACGGCGGGTAAACCTACACCACCATATATCAGGACCTACCTGCGGCAGGCAGGCATTCCCCAGCCAGTATTGTAGTTATTCAG
>JBATTD010000863.1:0-3684 GCA_049670345.1 Ignavibacteriaceae bacterium | reverse complement strand
ATATTTATCTTAACAAAATTATCTTCTACCGGTCCGGTACTTTTTATTCAAGATAGGGTTGGAGCAAGAAATGAAAATTTCAAGTGTTACAAGTTTCGCACAATGAAAGTATCGGAAAACAAGTCAGCTTATAATTTCCAGCCCGTAGTAGAAAATGATCCTCGCGTTACAAAAGTTGGAAGGTTTTTGAGAAAGTCTAATCTCGATGAACTGCCTCAATTTATTAATGTTCTTAAAGGCGAGATGTCTGTTGTAGGACCAAGACCACATGCGGTTCTTTATGACAAAAAATATGGAAAAATTGTTGATGCTATTCGGCTAAGACATAATGTTAAACCGGGCATTACAGGTTGGGCGCAGGTTCATGGTTTAAGAGGTGATGTTCCTAATGAAGAAGAAAACATTCGCCGCACAAGAAAAAGAATAGAACACGATATTTGGTATATCGAAAATTGGTCAATGACTCTCGATTTTCAGATTATATTAATTACTATCTGGCAAATGCTTAGGGGCAAAACGAGGGGGGTGTAATTTGTATTCAATTTGCCAGGAATAATTATACTTATAATTTACAATCAGCAAAAGAGTCCAAAGTCTTTCATTTCATTTGTTTATAATTTTTTGTTTCTATCATATGGAACTCGCATTAAAATCATTCCTTTGTTTGTTTCCTTATAAGCATTTTCGTTTCAAACAGTTACGTTTCTTTCATTCTTAAAAACCAACACTTTCATCAATTAACAAATTTACCGGCTATAAAGGAAGATTTTACTCTCAAATCGCAATCCTAAACACTTTATTTGAAAAAACAAAGTGACCTCTTGGCCATAATACTTGAACTAATCAGGTGGCGCAAAATAGCGTTTAATCGAAAATTGTTCTAAACAGATAAAAATCAAGAAATAATAATTAATATTAAGCAGGTTGAGTCATGAAAAATAATTCCGTTTCTAAATTTTTTATTGGAATATTTGCTCTTATTACCTTTTCCATGCTAATAACAAATTGCAAGCAGGAATCAGAAATTGTAAGCGGTGGTGGTGATCTTCCTCTACCAGGTAGTAAATCAATAATATCGGGGCAGGTTATTAGCCAGCAAACTAACTTTCCACTTGATAGTGCCTTAGTTCAAATATTTGGAACCACTATAAATCTGGTAATCCTTACAGATTCACAGGGAAAATTTCTATTTGAAGTTGAACTTGATTCTGATGAAGGTTTAATGCTAATGACATATAAAGAGAATTATCTACCTGATACTGCGGAGGTAACTGTAGTTGTTGGAGAAAATTTGAATGTCCCGGTCATAGCACTTGAGGAACTTGAAAATAATAACGGCGGTGGACCCACCGGAGATCCGATTAGCATTTTCCTTTCATCAATATCTTCAACAACAATTGGTGTAAAAGAAAGTGGTTCAGAGGAAACAACCCTGTTAGTTTTTGTTGTTAATGATTCTTCCGGAAGACCAATCGATCTGGATCATTCAGTTATTGTTAATTTTAGATTGGGTTCCGGACCAGGCGGTGGAGAATTTTTAAGCCCTTACTCAAGTCCCACAAATAATTCTGGGCAGGCTACAGTTAGTTTAACAAGTGGTACAAAAGCAGGTGCTGTTCAGGTAATAGCAGAAATTGATCTCGGTAGTGAAATGATAACCTCGCTTCCGGTTGGGATTACAATTCATGGTGGTTTACCTGATTATGATCACTTTAGTATTGCACCCGTGCGGGTGAATTTCGCCGGTTATAACATTTTTGGATTAAAAGATCAAATAGTTGCATTTGTTGGAGATAAATATGCAAATCCCGTTAGACCGGAAACTGCAGTATATTTTACTACAACGGGAGGAATTATTGAAGGTTCAACTTTAACTGACAATCAGGGAATTGGATCTGTAGAGCTGATTTCGGCTGAACCAAGACCATTTCACCAGACTTTGGGTGCAGGATTTGCAACCGTAACAGCAAGTACTGTAGATGAAAATTCTGCAATAATATCCAGAGAAACTATAGTACTATTTTCAGGAATCCCCCAGATATCTGTAACTCCAACAAGTATTAATATCCCTAATGCAGGCTCACAATCCTTTAGTTATTATATGGGAGATCAGAATGGTAATCCACTCGCGGGAGGAATATCTATTTCAGTAACTGTAGAGGGAGAAGATATTGATGCCCAAGGCGATCTGGATGTTTCACTACCTGATACTCAAAGTCCGGCATGGACCCAGTTTAATTTCTTAGTTTATGATCTCACAGATACTGTTAATGTAGCTAAACCTTTAACTATAAGAATTCAAAGTACAGGGCCAAATGGTGATGGATTTATAACCATTTCTGGTACCAGCCATTAAAGCTTAAAAGGAATTTTACTGTCTCCCACAGTCGGGGTCAGAGCTTTATGCTCTGGCCCTTTTTTATTTTAAATGTTACTGCTTAATTAACATTAAATACATAAAGAGTTTCTTTATTATCAGAAACGATATAAAGCTTTCTGCCATCCCCGCTTAGCGTTATTCCTTCCGGCTGAGGTATTGTAATTTTAATTTTCTCTAAAAGTTTTCCATTAAGATCGGTTTTTATAACCAACTGACTTTCATCACTTAACATCCAAAGAAATTGATTTGCTTCATCAAAGAATAATCCGGAAACATCTTTACAAAATTTCAATGTATCTTTCTTAATAATATTAAGCTGTTCATCAAGTTCAACAAACAATGAGGGTTTCTTTTCATTTAGAATATAGAAATGACGGTTTTCAGGATTAAAAGCAATTCCTTCCGGCCCTGAATTTAATTCCCCTTCCAAATCAAGTTTTATTCTTTTTAGTTCTGTTCCAAAAGTATCTAAAAACACCATTTCTCTTGTTCTTTCCTGCAAAATAACCAGAGTAGTGTCATCAATTAGTGTAATTGCCTCAAAATCAAAACCATCAACTTTTATGGTTTGAACGACAATTCCTTCGTTATCTAATCTGTAAATTGTACTTGTTTCATCGCTCACAGTCCAAAAACCTTTGTTATCTTGCGTCATAACTAGCCCTGATGGTTCAGGTACGGAAATTGCATATTCTCCAACATAAGTAAGCAGTTTTTTTGGTGGTTGTTCTTTTTCTTTACAAGAAATTATTGTTATTAAGAAAAGGGCTATAATAAACAAGGAAATTTTTCTCATTTGGGTTCCATTTTTTAGATAATAATTATGGCTCGAAAGTTAAATTAATCACAGGTAAGTGCAAATTATATTTTGTAAATGTCAGGACTATTCAGGTTAAATTTTATTGGAGAAATTAAATAGTTGATTTTTATCAAAATTACCATTTTATTAATTAAGTAGTTTAAAAAATGCCACCGGAAAAAAGAAACATAAATATTCAACAGTTAATCATTATTAGTAGAGGTCTATAAGATGGGCACATTTTTATACAGGTTAGCAGTCTTTCTCGGATTTGTGTCAGCCATATTAATATTGATTTTTGGCTACTTGTTTTTTGAACCTTTCCTCACCAAAACAGAAGAGGTGATAACCGTAATCAACACAGAAAGATGGGGTAACGAGCGGGGAAAATATTTCATCTTTACAGATTATGAAGTATTTACGAATGCCAATGATTACTATCATAATAAAGATAACGCTGATGATATATATAAAATGTTTAAAGTAGGTTTTACTTACAGGGTCA
>JBATTD010000862.1:0-19201 GCA_049670345.1 Ignavibacteriaceae bacterium | reverse complement strand
CTTTAAAGTCGTACCAAAGAATGCAGTAATCCACATCCAAAATAGTGCACCAGGTCCCCCGTAATAAATTGCCGTAGCCACACCTGCAATGTTTCCAATTCCAACAGTAGCCGAAAGAGCAGTTGTTAAAGCTCTAAAATGATTTAAGTCGCCGGCATCATTTGGGTCATCATACTTGCCCATAGTCACTTTAATGCCATGCCAAATGTAACGAAGCTGAGGAAAGCCGAGTTTAATAGTTATAAATACACCCGTACCAACTAACGCAATAACCATTAAAGGGATTAGTCCGAGAGGAAGATCTTTACCCGGGAAAGATTTGAAGAAATCAAAATTACCTGGGAATGACCAAACAGATTCGAAAAATGCAACCCCTCCAATTATCAGTATAACTACTATTATACCAAATGTTAAAATTCCTGCTGTACTTTTTTTCATTTATTAAATGTTCTTCTTAGTTAGTAAGAATTGATAATATGATTTATATATGTACATCTTCAGTTAAACATATTTAATATTTTATCCAGTATTCCTATAGAATGTAACAGAACTAAAAATATTAAAATGGGAGCAAAGTATCTCAAAAATATCTGCCAGAATTTTATAACCAAAGGGTTATTATCAAATAGCTTTTCAGCTCCTTCACGAAGATTTACGAGCGCTTTATCAAAACCCCAAACCCAGGCAACAAATATTGAAATCAAAAGACCGCCGAGTGGCAGTAACACATTGGATGCAATGAAATCAACAAGAGCAAAAAAGTTTAAACCGAATATTTTAAAATCGGCTAACACATTAAACGAAAGAGCGCTTGGAATACCAAGCAAGAAGATAACCGAAGCAAGTATAATTACGGCTTTATGCCTTGGCCATCCTCTTTCATCTATAAAATAGGATACAACTACCTGAAGCAAAGATATCGATGAAGTTAGAGCAGCAATTGTAAGCAGAACGAAAAATAAAATCGAAAAAATGTAACCGCCCGGCATCTTTACAAAAACACTCGGTAAAGTATGAAAAATTAATCCAGGTCCTGCTGCTGGATCTAAACCAGCTGCAAATACTGAGGTGAAAATTGCAATACCCGCTATCAAGGCTATTAGGGTATCCAGAAAAACAATTTGCAAAGCAGAAGTAGGAACACTTGTTTTTTTAGACATGTAACTGCCGTAAGTAAGCATGGCACCCATTCCCAGACTAAGGGTGAAAAAAGCATGTCCCAAAGCAATTAAAACTGATTGAGCATTTATTTTACTCCAATCCGGCTCCAATAGAAACTTCATTCCATTATCCGCCCCTTCAAGTGTTAGTCCCCGGATCATCAGGACAATTAAAAGGAAAAAGAGGATTGGCATCATAATTTTACTGCCGCGTTCAATTCCTTTTTGAATTCCCGACCAGACGATTACTGCAGTAATTAGCATAAATAAAATAAAATATCCGAGTATCCAGTATATATCTCCTACCAGGTTGCCAAAGTATTTTGCGGATGATGCTGGTTCTGTGAAATTGAAAAAACTTCCTTTTAATGCTTCAACAATGTAACCGAGTGCCCAGCCTGCTATAACAGCATAGAATGATAAAATTAAAAATCCGCCAACAATGCCCATTCCGCCAACGCTTGCCCAAAACTTTGAATTGCTTAGTTTATAAAATGCCCCCACCGGGTCTCGTTGTGTGGTTCTGCCAATTAGTATTTCGGCAATTAAAACTGGCAGACCAATTATTGCGATACATACTAAGTAAACTATTATGAAGGATGCGCCGCCGTTTTCTCCGGCGATGTAAGGAAATTTCCAGATGTTGCCCAGCCCTATTGCTGAACCTGCTGCTGCTAAAATGAAACCGGTTTTTGATCCCCAGTTTTCTCTTTTCTGCTCCATACTTCTCCGGTAGGTTTTTAATATAATATATTGAAACTTCTAATTTTGAATAATTTGATTAGGAATATGAAGACTTTGAACTTTAATTTCAAATAAAATTTGGAAAATTATTAAATTTGTTTTCATAATAATTGTTATCGAATAGAAATTAGAGTTATATATTTAACTAAGTTTAATCATGTTTTATAATATTTCATACTATCCTGGTTTAGATGGCAAAGACTCTTAAATTAAGTTATCATCCATTCTTACTAAAACTGAAACATACATTTACTGTTTCATCTTTTTCAAGAAATGAAACACCTGTTGTTTTAACAGAGATAGAATACGACGGGAAAGTTGGTTACGGTGAAGCCTCGCTTCCCCAGTATCTAGGTGAAACTCAGGTAAGTGTAATGGACTTTTTATCAAAAATTGATTTTATAAAATTTAAAAATCCTTTGGATTGTGAGAACATATTAAATTATGTTGATAATATTGAAGAGGGAAATAATGCTGCTAAAGCATCGGTTGATATTGCTTTGCACGATCTAATCGGAAAGCTGTTAGAGATTCCGTTATTTAAATATTTTGGTTTAGCAAAACCTACGCACGCTTACACATCTTATACAATTGGTATTGATAGAAAGGAAATCATCAAAACAAAAATAGATGAAGCAAAAGATTTTAAATATTTGAAGATAAAACTCGGAACAAAAAACGATAAAGAAATAATTGATACAATTCGATCAGTAACAAATAAACCATTGTATGTTGATGTGAATCAGGGTTGGAGCAATAGACAGGAAGCATTAGAAATGATTGAATGGCTGGTTGAAAAAAATGTAATATTAATTGAGCAGCCCCTGCCGAAAGAAAATATTGATGATATTGCATGGCTGAATGAAAAAAGTCCGTTACCAATTATCGCGGATGAATCAGTTAAAAGATTGAAAGATATCGACAAAGTAAAAGGCATTTACTCAGGTATAAATATTAAATTGATGAAATCAACCGGATTAAGAGAAGCATTATTGATGATAAATAAGGCCAGGGATTTTGGATTAAAAATTATGCTCGGATGTATGACGGAAACTTCTTGTGCGGTAAGTGCAGCGGCACACCTTGCATCACTTGCAGATTGGATTGATTTGGATGGTCCGCTTTTAATCTCTAATGATTTGTTTGATGGAATAGCGTATATTAATGGTGAGATTATGCTGAATAATTTATGGGGTATTGGATTAAAAAAATCCTGATTTTTTGAAGAAAAATCATGTATTGATTTAAAAAGCATATTATTAGTAAATTTATTATTGATAAAATAATTCTTAATTTTAAATTATAGTATAAAAAAATATGGAGTTGTTATGAGTAAACTGTATGTTTCAAACAAAGATGAAACAGCCAGAATGTTTAAGAGCGATTTTTTAGAGGCATTTTCAAAAGTTCACTGGAGCGTTCCACTTTTTATCTACGTTCCTCTAATTGGATATTTATTTTATTTAAGCATCGTTGATTATAAAGTTTCTGCATTAGATATTGCAGGATTAATTGTTGCAGGATTGTTTATCTGGACAATCACTGAATATTTATTACATCGATTTATTTTTCATTTTCATGCCACAAGCGATTTTGGGAAACGTATAAGTTTTATGTTTCATGGTGTTCATCACGATTATCCTAACGATACCAAAAGATTGGTTATGCCTCCTTCGGTCAGCATTCCATTAGCTATCGGATTTTTCTTTCTCTTTAAAGCTATACTTGGCGATATTTCTGTCGCACCTTTTTATATTGGTTTTATTGGAGGTTATTTGTTTTATGATATTTCACATTACGCCATTCATCATTTCAATATGCATGGTAAATTCTGGTTGGCTATAAAAAACCATCATATGCGTCATCATTATCAGGACCCGGAGTTAGGATTTGGTGTTAGTTCTCCTTTGTGGGATTTAATTTTAAAAACCGGTTATGATGTAAAGAAAGTCGACTAATTTAATTGCAAAAATAAGCCTTAATTAATTTGTACTTTACATATTTAAAGTGACATCCAAAAAAAATAAAATATTAGTGGTTGAGGATAATACCGAGACACAGCTTATCATAAAGGTTAATTTACGCAATATTTATGATGTTGAGTTAACCGATAATGCAGATGATGCCATTAAGTTAATTAAAAGCAATGATTTCGATCTTGTTTTACTTGATATTAATTTAGGAAATAGCGATGATGGAAGGGATGTTTTAGATATGATGAAGAAAGATGTTGAGTATTCCAATCTGCCCGTAATAATCATTACTGCATACGATATAAAAAAAGAAGAAAAAGATCTGTTGATGAATTTATCCTGTGATTTTTTGGAAAAACCACTCGATAAAGCGGTGCTGCTTAATTCTATCAGCAGTTGTCTTAATTCAGCCAAGTGAGATGAATTTTTTCTCAGTATGTAAACTCTTTTCCTTTTGCCTTCTATCAAGTACAATTATATTTCCTCAGAATAAGGATTTTTATATTCGGCTAAATCAGGTTGGCTTTTTGCCTGATGATATGAAATCCGGCGTGATACTTTCGGAAGAAGTAATTCCCTTAAACGAGTTTAATGTAATCGATCAAACAACAGATGAAAAAGTATATTCAGGCAAGATCCGAAAATCTGATAACAATTACAGTAAATTTAAAAATTGTTACTACTTTGATTTTACAAAATTAAACGATAATGGAAAATTCATTATTAATGTTGGTAATGAATCAAGTTTCCCATTTATAATAGGTAAAGAAGTTTACAATCCTGTTGTTGATTCGTTAATGTTATTCTTTAGAATTCAGCGCTGTGGTCCTACTCAACCTTCAATACACAAAAAATGTCATCTCTCAGATGCCTCAAAAATTATCAGTCCCTATTTAGATACTTCCAATATTTCCGTTGATGTTACAGGGGGCTGGCACGATGCAGGTGATTATATTAAGTTTTTTTCTACAACAGCTCTAACCACTTATATGCTGTTGTTTGCTTATGAATTTGATAAAGATAAATTTGGATTCGATAACGATAGTAACAATGTGCCCGATATTCTTGAAGAAGCAAAGGTAGGATTAGATTGGCTTTTACGATGTAATATCTCGGATACATTGTTTGTGGTGCAGGTGCAGGATGAACACGACCATGCCGTTGGTTGGAGATTACCTGAAAACGATTCACTTCAATTTGCCAGACCTGCGTTTACCGGTTTGAGTAAAAATCTCGTGGGAATTTATTCTGCGGTAATGTCATTAGCGTCGCGGATATGGAATGAAAAATTTGAAAGCGATGAATTTGCCAACCTCTGTTTAACTTCTGCTATTCAGAAATATTCAATACATCAAAATATAAATGACATTCAGAGCACTCATTCCGTATTTTATAAAGATAAAAACTATTATGGTAAACTTACTCTTGGTGCCATCGAATTATATAATGCAACCGGAATAGAAAACTATTTAGCAGATGCGGATAGTTACGGTGACAGTGCTAAACAAGACCACTGGTGGAGTTGGGGTGATGTTAATTCTTTAGCTCATTATAAGTTATCTAAAGTTATCCCACGTTTCACGGAATATATAAAATCAAATATCAATTATTTTAATACAAAAAAGGATAGCTCTGTTTTTAATGAAGGAGTCAATTACACCTGGGGAACAACAACTTCACTTTTAGGTACTGCATTGCAGGCAATACTTTATAAATCATTAACGGAAAATGAACAGTTCGATTCTTTAATAATTCTTCAGAGAGATTATATTCTTGGGAGAAATCCCTGGGGATTGTCCTTTATAAATGGTATCGGAGAAAGATATCCAGAGCATATTCACTCACAAATTGCATTTTTTAATTATGGAAATTTACCAGGAGCATTATCGGCTGGCGGTGCACCTGTTTCAATCACAAATAAGTATGAAATAGCTCGTATGGATACAAGTTTTTCATTTTTCAATTCAAATTTTGCAGAATATTTTGATGATTGGAATGATTACCTTACAAATGAAGCAACTATATTTGGGAATGCTACCGCTTTGTTCGTTTATGGATACTTTTCAAGCCGCAAATAGCTTACCTCTACCAAACTTTCTAATTGTTAATTTCGATCAGAACGCAAGTAATTTTATAATTTTTTTACATATATCACGTATTCGTTTAAAAATGCAAAAATTTTGATGTATTAGAATAGGACATCTATTTTCGAATTGTCTCTGTTTAGACCAATAATTAATACCCTCATTAGATATTTAGTCGCAATGCGAATTGTCCACTCGGCACAATATTTGGCTTAAAATAGTAAAATTTCCAAAAATATGACCAAAAAAATTCAGCTATTCCCATCAGGAATTCCTCTGGTTGATTTTGCGTGGGGAGGGCTTTATAGAGCGGGAACTTATTTCCTAATTGGCCCACGTAAATCTGGCAGAACTTTATTAGCATTACAATATGCTTTGGAATGTGCACAGAGAAGAGAAGTATGTCTTTTCTTCACTACTATGCGTCCCAAAGATCTTATGATTCATGCAGCTTCAATTGATTTTGATTTACAGCATTATATGAATCAAAATCTGATAATAGTTGTTAGAGTTACTCCACCAGAAGAATTGCTCGAAGTGGGAGATCCAGATATACTTTTAACCGAATATATTAAGGATATAGTTCCTGTTGTAGAACAGTATAATCCAAATAAAATTGTTTTTGATGAACTTACTCCTTTTATTGGGTTTAAAGACCTTAAATTCTTAAGGGATACTTTTTTAAACACAATAGAGGGTATAGAAGATGCAGGAATAACTAGTCTCTATCTTTCAGCCGAACCTGCAAATCCAGCATCTCAGGCCATTATTGATACTTTAATAGATTGTTCTACCGGAATAATTGGTCTTCAGAAAAAAGCAGAAGTTATAGATAAATATCATTCCGGAATAATGACCATTACTCCAAATGTTGGACATACAGAAGGTAAGTTTTCTGCAAACTACTATATTGAACCCTATAAGGGTATCTTGGTTGACTATATTCCAAGTGAACCGGGGAGAATTAAACCTAAATTGTTTACTCCCGCCGATGAACAAAAATACGAAAGCTTTGCAGATATTAAAATGGAAGATGATGCAATTACACATTCTAATGTTTATTCGCTTCAAGATTTCGAACTAATAATTAATAACCAAATTGCACTTTACCAGATTACGGGACAGGAATTTGCTCTGGTTTCAATTCGGCTGGATGAATACGCTGAAAGAAAAGGCATGCTTACGCTTAACCAATTGAAAAATGCAATAAGACTTTCAACAGAGAAAAAAGATAAAATTTGTTCTATCGGTAGTAAGATATTCGTATTAATTACCAGACCCAAGGATAATGTTGTTGCTAATTTTGTAACAAAAATAAAATCTAATTTGCCTAATGATGATCCCAATTTTTTTGAGGCGATTTCGCCGCACATCTCAGTGTATGCTGTTACTGTAAACAAAGACGTCAATAATGCAGAGGGAATGATAGCTAAAATTCTTAAAGATACTGCAGCACGAGATGAACAACCTCGTGGTTATTAATTGTAAAACCTATCATGAAATTCGTTTTAACATGCTTACTGTTTCTTACGATACTCATACAAGTATTTGCCCAGCATTCCTCTGAAGCACTGCGGCTTGAAGCCATTGAAAATATCAACAAGGGAAAGTATGGGGAAGCAATCGAATTGCTGAATCGTTACATTTCAGCAAATCCCCAAAAGTCGGAAGGTTTCAATCTGAGAGGCTCTTGTTTTGAAAAAAGAGGCGAGTATGAAAAAGCAGTTTACGATTATCGTTCAGCTTTAAAACTTGATTCGAAAAATTTAGTTTACAAAACAAATTTATCCCGCACAACAGAAGAATTTAATAAGCTTTTATACAATACTATTGCCGGTTATAAAAGAGAAATTGTAATTAATCCGTCAGAAGCAAAGAACTATCTGGAAGTTGGAAAAAGTTATAAAAAGTTAGGCAACTGGAAAACAGCAGAAGAATGGTATGATGATTATCGGCGAAGGGAAGAAGCATCAGCCGACGAAATACTGCGTTATACCGAAATACTTGCCAAGAATAATCATATCTCCAAAGGCGAACCAATACTTAAAAGATACACACAAAAATATCCTGACGATCACCGTTTATGGTCTCGGTATGGTTATTTTACAATGTGGCTGGGAAAGAAAAAAACTGCTCTTAATGCTTTCGAAAATGCATTGGAATTAAGACCTTACTTTAAAGAGGCAATGGATGGTTATGATATGGTTAGAGGTAAAGGATATGTTTACACTGTAAATGATACAACCACAAGATACAACTACGGTTTGCCGTCGCCCAAAAGATATAAACAATATCCTATTGATAGATACTACCGGAAGCTTAAAAAAAATCCTGGAGATATAGAAACGCGATATTTACTTGTAGATGAGCTGGTTATGCATGATCGTTATGAAGAAGCAGATCAGCAGTTAAATATTCTTTCGGAAACACAATCCAAAAACAGCAAATTCCGAATGGTTGAGTCAGAAGTGATTACTAAACAAATTGAATATTATGAAAATAAAATCAGTACACTTGAAAGAAAATTATCATTCAATCCAAACGATAGAAAAACAGTTTTAGAATTAGGCAAATACTATTCATTTCGTGAACAATATGCTAAAGCGATAATACTTTATGATAATTATCTTCTAAACTATTACAGCGATTATGAAGTGCGGTATCAAAAAGTAAGGTTATTATCCCAGGCAGGTAATTTAGATGATGCTCGTGATGAAATGGAAGTTGTGTTGAATCAAGCGCCCTATAATAAAAATTATCAGTTACTGTATGGACAATTATTGGTTTGGCTTGATGAAGATCTGGATGTGGCTGAGAAAAATCTTAATAATGTATTAAATAAAGATCCAAGAAACTTAGATGTGTTAATCGCATTAGCAAATCTGAATTTTCAAAAGAATGATCTTGTAAGTGCAGAAATGTATGTTAGCAAAGCATTTAAAATTGATCCCAAAAATAACGACATTATGCAAATGGAAAGATCAATTAAGTTGAAGAAGAAAATTAATGAAGAATCAGAAATTTATGGTTTATTAAACCAAGCACGCGAATATTCATTTAAGAAGCAATGTAATGAAGCGATAGATTACTATAAAATGTATTTCAACGAACCAGTTGCAGATCCATACTTAAAAAAAGAGCTTGCCCAAGCTTATTTGTGCGATAACAATTACGATGCTGCAATAGAAATTTATGATGAACTTGTTTTTAAGTATCCTGATGATTATGATTTAGCCAAGCAGCTTGCTAAAATATATTATTGGAGTGGAGATTCATTAGCTGCCTTATATCAGTTTGAAAAATTAACTATTAAAAATCACGATGACGCCGAAATAAAATTATTCCTTGGCGATACTTATATGAAGGTGGGCGATTACAAAAATGCCAGAAAGGTTTATGAAGAACTTTTGGTGATTTCTCCATCATCACATATCTTACAAACAAGAATGGGTTGGCTCGGTAGTGCTGGTTTAAATGGTTATTCAGCAACTTCATTTCCCACTCATTTTTCTATTATACCTGATGGAAATTATTTTGGCGATAATCTCGATTTCACCTATACCACACAAGGTGTAAAACTAGAGTTAGGAGTTGCAAGTTTCCTATCACTTGCTGGAAGCGGATATTTCGGTTTCGTTTCTTCCGAGCAAACAAGATTAAATCTTAATATTCTTCGCGCAGATGCTTTTCTTAGATTCAGCGAAGTTGTAACGGGTTCGGTTGCATATGGCATTACAAATTTTCAAAACGATGAAAGCACCAATAATTATGAAGTTTCAGTAAGAGCAGTAAAACACAAGAAATATAATTTTTCAGCAAGCTTTTATTCTGCTGATGCTGTGCAGATATTGTACTCTCCGTTTTTAGTCGATCTACGACTCACTGCAAATTATACTTTATTAACAGGAGAGTATATTACAAAAGATGGAGTATTGCTAAGAGCAGATGCGGCTTATATTGCTGTATCCGATGCAAACAGAGGAAGCAAGGTGATACTAAGAATAGGAAAAATATTTGATGAGGTTTTTGGTGTTGGTTATGAGTATTACTATTACAATTTCAATGAGCAGACACTTCTTTACTGGTCGCCTAGTAATTTTGAATCACACAGTATTTGGGCGGACTGGGATGCTATAGTTGATAAGGATTTTGTACTGAGCTTAAATGGTAAACTGGGACTTATTCCAAATGAGAATTTTATTGTTAGAGAATTTCATACTAACCTGAGTTACTATTTTACTTCTAACTTTGTACTGCAGGCAAGGCTGTCTTTTGGAAGTTCTGTAAGAGAAAGCCAGGGTTACAATTCGATATCATTTGGACTAACTGCTTACTGGACTTTATAATAATAATTATTGGTTGTTCCTTAATTTTAGCAGATAAATTTACGAGCAATCTGAATCAAAAACATCACTTTTTTATCGTTTGTTTTAGAATGACACACTATTTTTTAATATCCAATATTGTTTCACCAATAACATTTGAAAATATACAATAGAGAAAGAAATTTGACTTATTAGTGGCATTATTGTTGAATTTTTAAAGGGTCATTATTATATCCTATTATGAACATAAAATCTAATATTAGAAGAAGCACTATTGAGTTAACTCAATCGGAAGGTATTCAATCAACCGGAAATAGAGAAAACAGTATAATCAGAAAAACATTCATCAGCGGAATTTTCTCCCTTTTACTCCTCTCTGTTATTATCTATACTCTACCGATGACTGTTTTAACAGTGTCCTCACTCCTTGAATATGCAATAATTGTTACACTTGTTATCTTCTTATTGATTTTACTGATAAGGTATTTTGGAATTTTGATTTTAGCATATCTCTATTTGAACGAATATACATTTATAAAAACTGATAATTTTAAACCGTTTATCTCTATAATCATCCCCGTGTTTAACGAAGGAAAAATTTTGGAGAAAACAATAGAATCATTACTGGATCTAAACTATATAAACTATGAAATAATAATAGTAAACGATGGTTCAACCGACGATACAAAAGAAGTTGCAGAAGAGTTAATCGGCTATAGAAATGGAAACTACAAGAAGATAAAAGTTTCATTAATAAATAAATCAAACAGCGGTAAAGCAAATTCATTAAATGCAGGAATTCAAGTCTCTCGTGCTGAGTTTATTCTTTGTATGGATGGCGATTCGCAGTTATCGCCTGATAGTTTAAAAGTGGCAGTCAGGCATTTCGCAAATCCTGAAATAGGAGCTGTGGCAGGAAACGTTAAAGTTCAAAACAGAGGGAGTTTTCTTACCGACCTGCAAGCACTTGAGTACATTGAAGGACTAAATATGGCAAGAAGTGCACAGAGCTATATGAAACTTGTAAATATTATTCCTGGTCCAATTGGTCTTTTTCGCAGAGAAGCAATTGAAAGTGCAGGTTATTACACAAATGATACTTTTGCTGAGGATGCCGATCTAACACTAAAGATTCTTTCTAAGGGCTGGAAAATATTTTACGAACCTAAAGCGGTTTCATTTACAGAAGCACCAACAGGATTAAGGCAATTATTAAAACAAAGATATAGATGGACGAGGGGGATACTTCAATCAATAAGGAAACATAAAAAATTATTAGTAAATCCAACAATCAATTTTGGTAATACATTTGTGTTATGGACAATGTTTTTTGAAGCATTGATTTGGCCTGCAATGAACATAACAGCTAATGCATTCTTTATTTTTGCAGCCATGTATTTTGGATTTACATCCTTAATATTTTACTGGTGGGCAGGACTAGCATTACTTGATATAATGACAGCAATTTATTGCGTTGCTGCGGAAAAAGAGGAATTCAGGTTAGTTGGTTATAGTATAATATACAGAATGGTATTTATTCTGATAATAGACATCTGTAAGGCAATGTCAACTGTAGAAGAATTTTTAGGAATAAAAATGAGGTGGGGAAAATTAGAGAGGGTCGGATAGAACTTTAAAATAACTATTTCTTAATTAATTTAGTGAGGGTAAGATGGAACTAATTCCAATCTTGTCTACAATTATACTTGTAGCAACCATAAGTACATTTATACTTGCAGTTGGTGCTTATATATTGTACAAAGTGCAGGAGACAAGAGCAGATCAATATGCGAGACAAGAAGTTGTGCGGGAACAAGCTGAACTTTTAGAGCCTGCTGATTATGGTGGAAGAAAACTTATTATCGAAGAGCCTAAACAGAAACAGGCTTTCGTGCAGCATCATTATCATCCGGTGGAAAAAGCAGCAAAAGAAAGAAAAATTAATCGTACTCACCAGGAAAAAGAACGTATAAAAATAAAAAGACAGCCGTTAGAACCTAAATTCTTGAAGTTTACTTCTGGGGGTTATGTGGAAACACAAAAGGATCATGATGCCGGAGTTGTAAGTTGGCAGTAACTTCTTCAACAAGAAAAGGAATTAACCAATGGCTAATTATGATCATTGGGCTTATTGTTGTTATTGCTGCAATAATGGTTTTTCTATTTGTTCTTAGAGGTGTTTTTGGAAAATTTTCGGTAAATGAACTTGTTCCTGACGGTAAAGTAATAAAAAATGTTTTGCTTGGTCGTGAACCTAATATAGCAATTTTATACTCTGACTATACGCAAAATATGCTGCCAGAAAACAGCACCTGGCTGCAGGAAAATATTACTACCTGGGAAAGGTTTCTTGGTTACGGTGATAATAAATTTGAAATCATCACCGATGAAGAAATTGAAAAAGGGAAACACTTTGATTACGAATTATTGATTCTACCCGGTGCAATATCTCTAAGTGATAGAGAGATCATCCAAATTAAAAAATATTTAGATAAGGGCGGAAGCATCTTTGCTACAAGCGGTACCGCATCTTATTCAGATGCTGGAAAGTGGAGAGGATGGCGTTTTTTCTCAGAAGTTTTTGGAGTTAAATTTTCCAGGGAAATTGGCGACGATGACCTCACTAAAATTCATACATTAAGAGGCGGAATACCTATCACGGCAAGTGTTCCAGCGGGTTATCCTCTTCATATAGCAACCTGGGATAATCCTATCGCTGTAGAAGTACTCGATCCGCGAACAGAACAAATTAGTTTTTGGTACAACTACCGATTAGAACAAGGATTGGTACGCGAAGGTATTAAAGAAACTGCCGGTATGGTTTACGGTAATTACGCCTTTGGAAGGTTTGTATGGATGGGGTTTGATATAAATTCTGTTATCGGCTTGCAGGAAGATTATATATACTTTGACAGAATGTTTAGAAACTGCATAAGCTGGTTAAAAAAAGAACCCATTGTTTTTATTAAAGATTGGCCCTCAGGATTTAGAGCGGCAGCAGTTCTTATGCCAACATTTACGGATGAAGTGCAAAATGTTAGAAATCTGTTACCTTTACTTACAAACGATAATTTAGAAGCTACTTTCTTTGTTGAACCCAACTTTGCTCAAAATAATAACGAATTGATTCGATACCTTGCAGAATTTGGTGAAGTTGCTGCAATGGTTGATATTGGATATCTTTCTTCAGTTAACGATACGACAAACAAACTTTACGATTATGAGGTGCAGCTTGATAATTTGTCAAAAGCTAAAAAAACTATTGAAAAAATTACAAGAAAAACTATCTCAGGATTCGTACCATATTACGGATTGTTTGATAAAAGTACAGTTATGGCAATTGTTAAAGCAGGATACGATTATCTTCTAACCGATTCTTTAACCGACAGGTCGGTTCCGAGAATAGTTATTAAAGGTGATAAAAGAATTTCATCAATAACTAAAACAGCGCGGGATGATTACGAAGTAATAAGAAATTTTGGTTTGCATCAGCCGGAATTTCAATTTTATACTTACCAGGAAGATATTGACAGGGTTTTATTTGAAGGTGGTTTATATGTTTATAAAATGCATACTGATTATCAATGCAAATTAGAAAATATTGAAGTTGTAAAAGATGTTATAGCGGAGCTGAAAAAAAAGAAATTTTGGATAACAACCGCTGAGAAAATATATAAATGGTATAAAGCCAAAGATTACCTTGAAATAAGATCTGAAAAAAGAGGTAAGACCAGGGTAGCTGTAACTATTTCTAATCCGAGCGATGAATTATTAACAAATATTGTTATTTATGTTGACCTGAATAATAAAGCAGATCGCATTTCCATAGAGACTGAAATAATAGGCAAAAAAACTGCATCTTATTCTCATCAAAGAGGATTGGAAATTTTGCATTTGTATGTTGACGATCTTGAAGCAGGTGAATCAAGAACATTTTTTATTGATTTTGATATTATTCATTCTTGATAGGGATCTTTCAAAAGTTTTTAAATTTTGGTATAAATGATTCAATTTTAATGATCGTCTAAAGTTGTGTATTCTATTTAAAATGAAATAAGTCCCGATGAACCTACCTGCTGCAGGCAGGTCGGGAAGAGTTCCATATGCCATTTGTTTAAAATTATATTCATATGAAAAAAATATTTTTACATACTTTTCCCATAATATTTTTGATTCTTGTTTCTACAATATTTGCACAGGATTTAAGGAATGTAAAAATAGGTATCGTCTATTCCGAAAAAACAAAACAGTTAATCTATCCGCAGAATAAAGATTTTTATCCCATTCAGGATTGGGAATTATTTTTTCTGAACAGAAAAATTTCGTATACGGTAATTAATGATGAACAGCTCGATGATAATGGATTCGATTTTTTAGATTTATTAATCCTTCCTTCAGTGGAGGTCCTTTCTGAAAACGCAAAAGAGAATCTGCAAAATTTTTTAAATGAAGGTAAAGGTTTGCTAATTTTCGGAAAAATTGGTTTTTATGATAAAGAAGGAAAAAAAACTTTTTCTAACTATCTAAGTGAATTAGGTAGTTTTATTATGAGTGAATTAAACACCAAAGGGAAAATAGCAGAAAGACATACCATACAATATTCATCGGTGTTAGGAAGGAATATTGCTGCAGATAATGACTTACTTATTTTAAATCAGTTTCCGCCGTTAGCTACTGAAGTTATTGGCAAAGATAATATTCAATTGGGAAAATATGTTTTGGATAGTGATAACGAAAAACAAACTGTTAATTCGGGCATAGTTTTATCCGAAAAATATAATGGAAGAATAGTCTGGTTTGGTTTTCAGTTATCTCAAATTATTGGAAATAAAAAGCAGGAAAATACTGTTGAAAAACTAATTTTTAACTCAATCGAATGGGTCTCACCAAATCCATTTTTGATGCTAAAACCTTTACCCGGAAAATATAACGTTCCGGTTATTATCTCTAATATTATCACTGATACAAAATCAATATCAATCACCTTACTCGAGCAGTATTATTCAAACGATGTTAATGCAAATTTTTTTATTGATGGAAATGAATTTGATAAACCGGGAAATGATTTAAGTAAATTTGCAGCAGCTGGAGATATAAATCTTTTTCTTAACAAAACATTTACTGATGAGAAAATAAACTCTGCTTTATTAGAATCACTGTATGATAAACTAAAACTTAACAGCCGGCAGAAATATTTTGGTCTAAAACTGAATAGTACTCAGCTTACTCAATCATATAATGAATCTATCGTTTCTCCCTTTAATTTTTACTTGTTACTTGATAATTCAATTCACATTTCAGGTGAGAAAATAATAACCGGTTCTGCGAGTTCTTTTTTAGTAAATGAAAATAATTACAAAGAAACACTACAACGTTTCTCTTCATTTTATAAAAATGCAGAGAAAAATGGTGAAATTGTTTTTATAAATTTTATTGACCAAACAAAGTGGGGCAGCAAATCAATTGATGATGATCTTTTTTCAATCATTACCGAATATCTAAAAAACGAAAATGCCTGGATAACAACTTATTCCGATTTAATTGATTGGCAGTTATCTCGAACGGAAGTGATCATAAAAACAAAAAAAACGTACGAAGAAAACAAATTTGAAATTTGGGTAGAAAACCATAGTCAAAATGAAATTAGAGATGCAGCGATACAATTAATATTACCTGTGGGCAAATTCAATCCAAGATTATCTCAAGCAAATCTAAGTTTGGAATATGATCCGTATTTAAAATCTTATCTGATAATAATTCCATATCTTCAAGCCGGAACAAAGCAGAGCATTGATTTAGAATTTGGTGGGAAGCGATGAAATTTCGAAAAGGAATATTATACTGTTGTACGGGAATTTTTCTCTTCCTCATTGGCTGTACAAATCTTGCAACCGATCCTCCATCTGATGGAAACAGCAGCACAACTTTGGAAATATTTTCACCCGTTAATAGTGATTCGGTTGGTGTTGGTATGACAGAAATTGATTATTTAATTTCAACACCCACTTCATTAAAATTTATGGAAGTTTATGTAAACGGAAATTTTATGAGAAACTATCCACCCAGCACTAATGGTTCGCAACCGAGAATCTATTTACAGTTAAATGAGTCGTTAATCGGAACCTCAATCAATTATTATTTAATATATTATGATTTTAATGAAACTTCAGTTAAAAGTGATGATATTTTAGATGTTCATGTAGTTGCTACTGTTAATCCACCTTATGTTCCGTTTAATCTTAATCTTATAAAGTTAACTCCAGGCAGTGTTAATCTTTCCTGGAAAGATTCATCTCTTCTTGTAAGCAATTATGAAATATGGAAAAAAATAAACTTTGATGGTACATATCAAAAATATCTTGATGTTGAGGGCAACGTATTTAACATAAATGATGAAAATTTAGATCCTGCAATTATGTATTCTTATAAGGTAAAGGGATTTAATCAATTTGGAGGATCCGAATTCAGTGATGAAGTTAATACCTTTGGAGTCGGTAGTTCTGGAGACTTATTTCCGCCTACAAATTTAATTGCAACTGCCAGGGGCACTATGTTAGTTAGATTAACGTGGAAGGATAACAGCACGAATGAAAATCTTTTTGCTATTGAAAGACGACAAGAAAACGAGGAGTTTTTAAAAATTGGTGTTGTCGATAGGAATGTAACTAGCTTTGCCGATAGTGCAAATGGTTTAGTCGTAGGCGGAGAATACTATTACCGAATCAAAGCATATTCAAATACAGATTCTGCCTGGTCGAATGAAAGTTTTACGCAAACTTATTGGTATGATATAATCAGACCAACAAATTTGCTGGGAATTTATTTGGGAGATGGCAGGATTGTGCTTACCTGGAATGATGATGATGATACAAACACGATTTTTGAAGTAGAAAGAAAGGTAGATGGGGAAGATCAATTCAAAAATATTGCCACAATTCCGGGCGACCAAAATACTTATCTCGATGAAAACTTATTACCTCAGCAATCTTACACATACAGGGTTCGTTCGGGTGACGGAGTTTATTATTCTGATTACACTAACATAGTAATGGTTGTCACAGGAAATACTTATCCATAAAAAAAAATTCTTATTATATTATGTTCTATCTGCTAATAAATAATTTATTGATGTGACAAAAGCTATTCAAAAAATATTAAGTTTAATCCCTCATTCCATTAGGGATCCATTCTTCATACTTGAGAGCAATGGGAAAATATTATTCACTAATAAACAGGGATTTAATCTTTTAAATGTAACCGAATCGCAAGGTTCTATATTAGAGTATTTTGAATCTGATTCTAAAGATAAATTTAATGAATTATTGGATAAAGTAGTTGAAAAGAACGATAAACTCAAACTCGAACATTTTGAATTCAACCTTAGTTCAGGAAAGAAGGTAAATGCTCAAATTATATTTAATACTTTCGAGAATAGCGGGAAACTATTTATACTCTGTACTATAATTCCAAAAAACTACGATATTACATTTACTGGCAAAAGTAGAATAAAGATTAGCAATACAGACGCACAGAGTATTGTTAAGAATGAAAAACTACTCGAAATTATTAAGAAAGTGGAGGTCATTTATCCTATTACATTTATAGGGAAGGAGATATTACACAAACTTGCAGATGGGTTAGAAGATATTTTTTGGATTGCCGATGACAAAGGGAATTTTCTTTTAGTAAATGAATATTTCGCCAAAAGCATCGGGTTAAAACCATTTCAAATGGAAGGTAAACCAGCAGATGAATTTATTCCCGGATTTTTAAGAGAGCTAAACCTTTGTATAGATAAATTTATTAAAGAAACCATGAATTGTGTAATTTCGGAAGGAGTGCACTTCGGAGAAAATGAAAATCTAAAAAATAAAGAAATAGTACAGCTGCCCTTATTTGACGAAGAAAATAATATACGAGCAGTAATCGGATTTTCTCAGCACTCTGAAAGTAATATAGAACAAAGAACAGATGAGAAATTGTTTGGTGTTCTAGATAAAATAATTGATTATTTTCCCAAACCGGTTGCATTTATTACTTCTCAGGGCATTATCACTCATTCGAGTGAAGATTTTTGTAAATTACTAAACCGAAAACCGGAGGGTTTGAATGGCCTGAATTTTGCAGATATTCTACCTGGAAGTCTGTTAGAAAGTGTTGATCGGTTGTTAAAATCGGCTGATAATAGTAGAATATTACCATTAAACAGTTTTTTAGAGATTGATAAAGACGGTGAACCCGAGTACATAGTTAATCTAACTAAAATCTTCGGTAGAGAAAATGAGCCGGAAGGATTTTTAATTTTAATTGAAAAAGTTGAATATGCAGAAAACCTGCAACATTTAATAAAGAGCAGAGGAAGAATGTTTGAATTCTTAATACAAAATAACCCTGAACCAATTTACATATACGATAAAGAAAACTTAAATTTTCTAGAAATTAATAAAACAGCATTGGAATTATATGGATATTCGAGAGAGGAATTCTTACAAATGGATCTTACCGACCTGTACAACCCTGAGGATATTCAATCATTGCTTGATTCTCCAAGCGAAGTGGAAATTGAAGGAAATTTTAGCAAACCATTTAGGCATAAAAGAAAAGATGGTTCATCGGTATTTGTAGAGCTGAGTAAAATGAGTTTTAAATTTAATGATAGAGATGCACTTTTCAATATTGTTAGAGACGTTACTCAAAGTTTGGAACTAGAAAAGAAAAATCAGCTTTTTAAAGCTGCTTTTGATAATACAGATGATATGATTTTTGTTACCGATCCCGATGGAATAATAACGTATGTAAACAGCAATGTTTCTAATGTACTCGGAACTTCAAAAATTGATTTAGAAAATACTTCAATGGCTTCTCTTGCAACCGATGAAGACCGTGCAACAATAAACACTTCAATTTTTCAATCT
>JBATTD010000861.1:0-2201 GCA_049670345.1 Ignavibacteriaceae bacterium | reverse complement strand
CGATACACAATACTTAATGAAGAACCGATTCATATTTCCGAATACTCTAAAAGTTGTCCGCAACTTTTGATTGAAATTGTGAATAAATGTTTGAAGAAAAATCCATCCGATCGTTATCAAACAACTGCAGAACTGTTAGAGGATATGAAAATTGTAACTAAAGATCCGGATGGTGAATCAACAATTTTACAACAAAAAGCAGGCACAAAAAAAACTGGCGGGTTCTTTTCTAATAAGAAAAAACTCCTGGTAACTACAGGGGTTATAATTCTCTTAATATTTCTTTCTTCAATTCTGCCATCAGGCTTGGAATTTTTTAAATCATTATTAGGATCTAAGTCCGCACCATCCGAACAACATTTACTTGTGCTTCAACTTACTAATATCGGCGGTGATGAGAACAAGCTAGCATTTTGCGACGGCTTGATGGAAACGCTCTCCAGTAAACTTACGCAGGTAGAACAATTTGACGGATCATTATGGGTTGTACCTTCGAGTGAAGTAATTCGTAACAAAATAAAAAGTCCGGATGAAGCTAATCAGCGGTACGGAGTAAACCTGGTAGTCACAGGTAGTTTGCAATTTTTAGATGATCTTTTAAGATTAATTTTAAATTTGGTTGATGCAGAAAATCTTAGACAGCTTAATTCATCAGTAATTGATGTTAAAGCAAAAAATATTTCATCATTACAGGACAAATCAGTTGTTAAACTGCTGGAGATGCTTCATATAGAACTTGAACCCGAATTGAAAGATATATTGAGTGCCGGCGGAACGGATGTTCCCGAGGCGTATGAGAATTATGTTCAGGGCCGCGGTTATCTTCAGCGATATGAAAATGTTGAGAACATTGATAAAGCAATTAATTTATTTGCACGGGCAACTGAATTTGATTCACTTTATGCTCTCGCTTATGCCGGCCTGGGAGAATCGTACTGGCGTAAATATGAAGTTACAAAAATTTCCAACTGGGTTGAGTTAGCTGAAAAAGAATGCGAGAGAGCTTTCAATCTTGATAGCCTGCTTGCCCCCGTAAATGTAACGCTTGGTATGATTTATTCAGGAACTGGCAGCTATAATCATGCTATTGATCATTTCAATCGCGCATTATCAAATGATGCATCAAATGCAGCAGCATACCGGGGGTTAGCTAAGGTCTATGAAACAATGGAAAATTTTAAGGGGGCAGAAAAGACATTCAAAAGAGCAATCGGATTAAAACCGGATTATTGGGCGGGGTATAATGATCTGGGAGTTTTTTATTACAAAAGGGGCAGATATGAAGATGCTATCAAACAGTTCAGAATGGTAATAAAATTAACACCCGATAATTACAGAGGTTACAATAATCTCGGTGGAATTTATTATATGTTGGAACGCCGTGAAGATGCCCGGGAAATGTTCGAACGTTCACTTACAATACATAAATCGTATAATATTTATTCTAACCTTGGTACATTATATTATATTGAAGGAAAATACGAAGACGCGGCACACACTTATGAACTCGCACTTGGATTGAATGACAACGATTATCTTACATGGGGTAATTTAGCCGCAGCTTATTTCTGGATACGTGGCAAAAAGGACAAAGCTATCGATACTTACAAACATGCAATTGAAATAGCAGAAGAAAGATTAAAAGTAAACCCTAAAGATCCGGATGTAATTTCTAATCTGGCGAGATATTATTCTGATATAGATGATGAGAAGAAATCCTTGGAGTTGTTGAAGCAGTCGTTGGAGATGGCTCCCGATAATGTTGAAGTTATGTATCGCGCAGCTTCGACTTATGAAAAGCTTGGAATGCGAGAAGATGCGCTTTTATGGATTGGGAAAGCGATTGAAAATGGTTATTCACGCTCTGAAATTGAAAACCAACCTGAATTGAAACAATTAGTAACTGATGAACGATACCAGCAGCTGATTCTGGATAAAAATAATAATCCTGATTCGAAATAACTTTTTCCTTTAGATTTTATCATTTATTCTTTGTACTTTATTGAAACATTTCTCCTATATTATATAACTCGCAATTAACATTATAATAACAAACTTTGGAGGTAACAATGAAGAATAAACTATTTCTAATAATTATTGGAATAGCAGCAATAACACTTTTTTTCGGCTTTCTTTTAGCACCGGCACCTCCCGCCCCAAAAACCTATGATTTAAAAGTCGTTAAAATTGAAGGCGTCTGG
>JBATTD010000860.1:0-2322 GCA_049670345.1 Ignavibacteriaceae bacterium | reverse complement strand
AATAACTGCGCTATTGAGAGAGCAGTATGTTTACCATCAGTCGCTACAAGATTACCGGTTGTCTTGTTATTCTGAATCCAGTAAATGGTGATTAAAATAAACCCGATAATAAACATTATAAAGTTTTCTCCCCCCTCTGTAAATATCACAAGAGGATCAAAGGCTCCGGTTTCAGGTCTTACAGGATGCGGAAGAAGCGTGAAAATTCTTATCAGCAAAACACCAAATACAACATCCATAAGTGTTTGCAATCTTCTTAACTGAGTTGCATCTCTTTCTTTTTGAGCTTGTGTTTTTTCTTTATTAGGCATTACAATTCCTCTTTAATAATTATAAACTAACCGGAATTTGATACTGAACATTAATCCTCAATGAATGACCGGGAACTGGTCCCGGGAAAGAATCGTATATTAAGCTTGAAGCATATTCAAGGTAAGCATTCCAAGTCCCTTCGGGGCTAATAAAGGCTTTTCCAACTCTTACTCCAAAGGGAACGGAAAATGAGCTGCTTTCCCAATCGTATTTAATTACAAAATCACCATTACCTATATACCAACCATCGCCGAGCTGATAGACGATAATTGTATTTATGCCAAGTGCAGATGCTTTTGTTTCGCCAGCACTGTTTTGAGACCAGGTTTGCTGTAGAAGCAAGGCAAGAAAAAGCTTATCACTAAGTGCACGTTGCGTAACGGCAGTCGCAAAACCATAACCCCAGTTCGTATTTCCAAATCCTCCCTGCGAAGGGAAATTTATCTGAGGTCCTATTCCAAATCTTCCAGTGGCCCATTGATTTAAAATTCCCAAAACAAAGAGATCTGATTGCCCGAAGCCAAATTCATCCTGCGAGTTTTGAACGAGTCTTGCAGTTAATCTGGGTAATAAAGTAATTGGAAAAGATTCATCGGCAGGCAGTGGGGCAACAAAACGAAACTGAAAGAAACCGTTATTTCCTTCACCGCGTGTTTCAATTTCTTTGTAATCATTGAATCCCTCGTAAGCTAATTGTAAGCTCCACTGTGAAGCTGTGGGATCAACTGCGGCGGATTCCCGGCTTTGTTCTTGTGCAAAGATTGGAAGTGCAAGTATAAAAGTGATAAGAAAGATAAATGAATTCTTTAGCATAGTTTTCTCCTAATTTTTTGTTCTAAAATTCTTCTACAGAAGTTGCATTAATAATTTTTTGTTCAACTAATTCTCCCAGAACTGTGATAGCCCCAATTAAATATTTGTAATCCTTACTTTGCAAATATGATTCAAGGTCTGCTTCATTATCCCATTCCTGCTCTATGTGAACAAAATTTTCCTCAAAAAGGTTCTTGCTGCAGCAGTTCTTTACATCTTTAAATTTTATTGAGGTTTTATCGAGAGCAGATTTTAATGCCTGTTTCAGTTCGAGTTCCTTTTCAGGGTTGGCTTTTGCACTAATTCGTAAAATATTCATAACTAATATACATTAATGATGGATTAAATAATTAATACAGGCAAGATTCCTACCAGCAAAGAATACTCAAGATACATTTGCTGTAACTATATTTAATACAACGAATTAAAGAAACTTCTGCAAGGCCAATGTTATGTTAAATTATTATTAATTCAAACGAGATGTTGTTATTTCACGATATATCGTAAAAGAAAAGGTCTTTAAAATTGTCTAAATTGGACTATTTGAAAGATTTATTAATGTTTAGTTTTTCCATTCGAGAACGAAGTGTATTTGCGTGTAAACCAAGAATGTTTGCCGCACCATCTTCGCCGCTTATTTTCCAATTGCAGGCTTCCAGCACTTTTAATATATGCTCTCTTTCAACTTCTTCAAGTGTCCTAATTTTTCCCTCTTGCTCTTCTTTCATTCTAACCGGTGCTTTAAATTCATCCACTAACTGAAGTTTGTTTCCTTTAGTTGTTATAACTGCTCTTTCAATTACATTCATCAATTCTCTTACATTTCCCGGCCAACTATAATTTTGCAGCTTTACAATTGTGCTTTGAGGAATCTGATCTATGTGTTTGTGATGTTTCTTCGAAAAGTTTTTAACAAATGCATTTACCAACAATGGTATGTCGGATTTCCTTTGCTTTAAAAGAGGAATAGAAATCGGGAAAATATTTATCCTGTAAAAAAGATCCTCCCGAAAATTTCCGGAATAAACTTCATCCTTGAGAACTTTATTAGTAGCACTGATTAAGCGAACATTAACTTTAATTGTTTTTTCGCCACCAAGTCTTTCGAATTCTCCACCTTCCAAAACACGTAATAACTTAGGCTGAATTTCTAAAGGAAGATCAGTAATTTCATCAAGAAAAAGAGTTCCATTGTCA
>JBATTD010000859.1:0-1963 GCA_049670345.1 Ignavibacteriaceae bacterium | reverse complement strand
AAAGAGTTGAAGGGTAAAAATCTACTAAAGTGGTTGGTTAGTCATGTCGAGAAAAAAGGGAAATCTATTTTGCAAAAGAACGCGCAGTTGTTAATCGATATTTCCGGTGAGAGCAGAAGTATGCTCGAAAACCAGGTTGAGAAGATCATCACATTTATGAGTGAAGAAAAAGAAATTTCATTTAATCACATTCAATCACTTTCAACCAGGTTAAAGCAATTTTCCATTTTCGATCTTCAAAATGCTATTGGTAAAAAAGAAAAAGATAAAGCAATTAAAATCGCCTTTAACCTTTTGGAAAACGGTGCTGAACCAGTTTTTATTGTTGCAATGCTTACGCGTTATTTTACAGGAGTTTCTCGTGTGAGTGAACTGACAAAGGAAAAGATACCTTCCCAGCAGGCAGCAAGAATTGTGGGCACTCATCCATATTATTATAAAGACTATCAAGAGGCAAGAAAGCTATATTCTGATACTGATCTTGCAAATGTTTTCCGCGCATTACTTCACGCAGACCTTTCCATCAAAACAACAACTGCAGATGGAAAAAATATTGTTACTATTTTAATTGCGGAAATACTTTCCTGAATTAACTAAAACAGTTCTCTATTTCACCTTTTTTAATTAATTTGTGTGGCAGAGGAAACAAAATTCACGTATAATAGTATAAATATAGTTAATGGATAAAAATCTTAACGCTCTTTCGGATGAAGAACTGATTGCCGAGTTACAGCAGACAGGCAATGAAAGAGCATTTGAAATTCTTGTACAACGGTACAAAAATCCGTTAACAAATTATGTGTTCCGTTTTCTCGGTGATTTTGATGCTTGTTCAGATGTTGTCCAGGAAACAATGATCAAGTTTTACAGGTATAAAGATAATTACAGCACTGTGGCAAAGTTTTCCACCTGGATTTATACAATCGCAGGTAACTTAGCCCGTACGGAATACAGAAGACGGAAACGCAGAAGTTTTTTATCAATAAACGATTATGGAGAAGATCACAAAGTATTCGATATTCCCGATGAAAGTTACAGCCCGGATGTTATGACTGACAGTGGAATTAAGGATGAGATAATTCAAAAGGCATTGTTAAAAGTGAAAGAAGATTTTAGAGAGGTTGTTATTTTAAGAGATATAGAGGGAATGAGTTATGAGGAAATTGCAGAAATAACCGGTTTGAACGAAGGTACGGTAAAATCAAGGATAAACCGCGGAAGAGCTAAATTACAGGAACTATTAAAAGATATTTATAAAGAATAGCTATAAAAATGATTGACGATGAAAAAAAACATATTGAGGTTATTAAAACGCTTAATGGTCTTCAGCAGGTAAAAGCACCGCCAAATTTTGAAGCCGACTTAAAAAGAAGACTGAATGCCGAGAAGTATGCGAAGGAAGAAAAAAGAACAATTAAAAGATTTTTTACTCCATCACGGTTAGTTCCTTCTTTTGGATTAGCTGCCGCAGCAATAGTTATATTCTTAATGGTCAGTACAAATTCAGAAGAAGCGGATAACCCGTTTTTGATGGAACCGAAAATTCGTGAAGATATGATATTAGTTTCCGATACAGATGAATTAAATATTCCCGAAAGTAATTTGAGCAAAGAAAGTGAAATGATTGACAAAGATGTTATTGCGGAGAAAAAAGATAAGGGGATGAGAAGAGAAAATTTCGTTGAGGAAAAATCTTCTGATGAAAATTTAATTGCGGGAAGAAACGAGTTAGCACTTTCCGAAACTACAATGATTAGCGAGACGGAAAGTGTCCCTACCGAAGATCTTTCTGCACCGGCTGCGACAGGGCTAGCAATAGAGAAATCAGGGTTGAATTTCAGGCAAGTAAATCCAACACAAAAAGAACAGGAAGAAATCCAGGTGCTTAAGAAAAAAGTGCATATTCTTAAGAAAAACAAAAAGTTGGAGTGAGGATTATCGTTAACCCAGCCATTTTCTTTGT
>JBATTD010000858.1:0-2095 GCA_049670345.1 Ignavibacteriaceae bacterium | reverse complement strand
CATCTGGTAATATAGCCTATGATGAAAGTTCATATCAAAACCACGGGACCATTTACGGGAATCAACCCTCAGAGGGAAAGTTTTTTGGAGGAAGGACTTTTCCAGACAACAACACTGATTTGGGAATTACTTTGCCATATACCCCATCACTAGATTTTGTAGGTGGTGATCCGATAACAATGGAAGCTTGGATTAAAACCGACATTTATTTTCAAGGTGCTACGCCAATCATACGTTTGGATGAGTATGGATTGTTCCTTGGATCTTTGGGAAGTAAGGGACATCTTCAATTTAATAGACGTGATGGAAACAATTGGAACATATGCCAGGTCAATAATCTCATACCATTAAATGAGTGGGTACACGTAATGGCGACCTATGATGGTAACAACACAAAAATGTATATAAATGGAATCGAACAAGAATACACTGTATTTATTAATCCTTATAATCAAGTTGATATTATAAGGATTGCTTCTTTTAAAGGAAGTATCGTGCAAGTAAATGCAAATGTGTTAATTGATGAAGTAAGGATATCTAATGTAGCAAGAGAATTCCAACCACCTTCGACCTATACAATAGTAGTTGAAGAACTGGATAGTCTCCCGGTCAATATGAATTTTTTCTATACTGCATATAATACTGTAAATAATAATCTTTATCTCTTTGGTGGTAGAGATCCTGGAGATCATGTAGTTCAAGCGCATGACTGGATTTGGAAATACAATTTAGCAGCCAATAGTTGGGAAGAACTAACAACCACATTACCTTATGAAGTGGGTTATCGGGTTACAGCAACATATTATGATGGTCATTTCTATATGGGACCTGGTTTTACTACAGGAACAAGTAATGGATGGGGAGTTAATAATAAGATAATAGATGTTGATCTAATTAACGGGGTTGGTGCAGAAATAAATGCATTTCCGTATAGCAAAATATGGGGAATGTCATCCATAGAAGTAAATGGTAAAATATATTTTTTTGGTGGTCACAATGGAGCAGATCAAACAGCTATATTTATGTATGACCCAACGTCAAGTTTATTGTCAAAAGTTGCAGATATGATTGATCCAAAACCTGACGTTAACCTGGTTCTATGTAACGATGGATGGATTTATTATTTTGTTGGCGATTCTTATTCCAGAAGTAAAAGATTTGAAAGATTCAATCCCCAAACAGGAAATGTTGATTTATTAAATGCGAGTTTACCATACACAGGAAGATCATATGTAAGTTATACATGGTACGTCCCTGGAGAAAACGCAATTTATTTTTTTAATTCCGAGGTTGATAACCCAGTTATATATAAATATGATATAAGTAATGATGAAATAATTAATACAGGTATGGATATACCCGGGAAATTTGCTTACGAGCCTGCTGTTAAGGATGCAAATGATCCGTATTCAATTTATGCTTTTAAATTAAATCCAGATCCAACAACTTACTACCCTTATATACTAACGAAGTTGACACTTGATGATGGAGGAGGACAAACTGGACCAGTAGCATACTACCCATTCAACGGAAACGCAAATGATGAAAGCGGCAATGGTTGGAATTGTGATGTTTTTGGTGCTACACTAACGGATGATCGTTTTGGTAACTTTGGGTATGCATATGAATTTGATGGGGTTAATGATTATATATTTACTCAAAATGAATTGGATTGGGAAAGTTTAGGATTGCATAATACTATGTCAATCTCTGTTTGGATAGAACCATATTCGCTCGGATTAGGTAATTATCAGTATTCCCCCGGTTGGGCATTGAATAATAGAGACCTGGATAATGTAACATATTGGACGGTTGGCTTTGGTGGAAACCATACCTTTGATCAAAAAGGGGCGTTTACAGTTTTCAATGACAATTATCAAAGTAATTCAATATTGGAATTCAATCAATGGTATCATCTCGTAGCGGTTTTGGAGAATGCATCAACAGTTAAAATTTATATAAATGGAATTTTAGAAAATAGTTATAGCATCACCACTCCTCCGCAAGGCACATTGGCAAAGCTTACAATTGGAAAGAACGGGCAAATAAATGGAGGGCATAACTCGTATTTATGGGATGGTAAGATAGATGATAT
>JBATTD010000857.1:0-1636 GCA_049670345.1 Ignavibacteriaceae bacterium | reverse complement strand
AAATGGGAGTCTAGTTATTGAACAAAACAACTCCAAATTAGAGCTGGGAAAAATTAATGATGATTTCTTATACGATAAAAAAGATTTTGTTTTAAAACTCAAGGAAATTAATAACTATGAATCTGTTAAGAGTATCTTTAACAATCTTTTAGAAAAATTCTCTAATGCCGAGTTGAAAGAAAGTATAAGCAGGTTTATCAATAAGTATAAAAATGATAAAAGTTTTAATTCTGAAGCGATTGAAACTCTAATCTGGTTTGCAAAATCTAATTTGGAAATAGATTTTGATGAGGAGCTGGATCTTTCTGGCAGAGTACTTTTTCCAAGGTCGAAAGGGGAGATCAAGGCGTTAGAGGATGCACGATTTGTGCAATTTCGGGAGGCGAATGGCTCCTCAATATTCTACGCCACTTACACGGCTTATGATGGGCGAAATATCTTGCCGCAATTGATAGAAACGAAAAACTTTTACCGCTTTAAAAACATAACTTTGATGGGAAGTGGGTCACAGAATAAAGGGATGGCCTTGTTTCCAGAAAAAATTAAGGGGGAATATGTGATGCTGTCACGTAACGATAATGAAAATTTATTCCTAATGTACTCAAACCGAATTAATTACTGGGAAAAGCCAATTCTTTTAAGGAAACCAACCTTTTATTGGGAGTTTTTCCAAATCGGCAATAATGGCTCACCACTCAAAACAGAAGAAGGTTGGTTAGTCCTGACTCATGGAGTCGGTCCTGTAAGAACCTATTGCATCGGGGCTATCCTATTAGATTTAGATAATCCAAATAAAATAATAAAGGCCACTCGAGAACCTATTCTATTTCCTTTGGAAAACGAACGAAACGGTTACGTACCCAATGTGGTTTATTCCTGCGGTTCTATAATCCACCAAGATTATTTGATAATGCCTTATGCCATATCCGACACACGATCAGGTGTTGCAAAGTTCAACATGAAAGAGTTACTCAACTGTATGGAACGTTGTTGATAGTCAAATAATATTAAAAAGGAATTACGAAAAAAAGCTCATAATATTAAAATAAAAACAAATAACCCTTAATGATGAATCAATTAGATAATACTGTATTAAATGTTTTCATAATTTTAATTTAATAAAAGAATTTTTTTGTTAGACTAATATTTTTTACAGAGAGAGCTTAATAATATTTACTTAATAACTCGACCAACTCTTAAATTAACACCATTCTCAAGGTAAGCTTTCAAGCAGCATAGAAAATGAGTCCAACCTTCCACCTGTCCCATACACCTTGTAGCTCCTTCAAAGTCTGCGGGCCAGTCTGATTCGGTTATTTTAACTAAAGTTTGGCTATCACCTTTTGGCTCGAGTGTAATAACAACAAAACATTCAACACCACTGCCTTCCCAGGCAAATGGAACAAGTTTATCTTTTTCAACGTTCTGAACTTCAACTTCGTGTGCCACATCAAAATCTTCCCAGGACCAGGTTAATGTTTTACTGCTTTCCATTCTTCCCGTGCTTGTGGTAATAAAGTATTTATTCATTTTGCCAGGATCAACAATTGCTTCAAAAACTTCGTGTGCAGGTTTTGAAATCCCCATCTGCACTTTTGTTTTTATTCTCTCTTCGCTCATTTCATCTCCTTAGTTT
>JBATTD010000856.1:0-3243 GCA_049670345.1 Ignavibacteriaceae bacterium | reverse complement strand
TTGAATCAATCATTCTGGGAATAGTACAGGGATTATCAGAATTCCTTCCAATCAGCAGTTCAGCGCATGTAACATTAGCCGGAAAATGGATGAATGTTGTTCCGAAAGATCATCCTGAACACTGGACGGCGTTTATCGCAGTTATTCAACTTGGCACTTTAATTTCAATATTAATTTATTTCAGTAAAGATATTATTAATATCACAAACGATTTTTTCAGAGATAATTTCAAATTAAAATTACAATATGGCGAGCAAAGTATAAACTCTAGGCTGGGTTGGATGATAGCCGTTGGCACTATACCGATTATTGTTGCCGGATTGATGATGAAAGAACTTATTGAAGGTTCGCTAACGAAAAATCTGTATTTGATATCTATTAGTCTCATTGTCTTTGCTCTTATTCTTGCAGTTGCTGAGAAGGCAGCAGAACACAAAAGAAATATGAAAGAACTACGCCTGGCTGATTCACTTTTGATTGGAATCGCCCAAGCATTCGCACTAATTCCCGGTGCATCCCGCTCAGGCACAACAATTACCGGTGGATTATTTGTTGGGTTAAAACGTTCCGATGCAGCACGCTTTTCTTTTTTATTGAGTATCCCGGCGGTTTTTACCAGCGCTTTCTTTGAGCTTTACAGGGCATTTCAATTCCTGAATATGTCTGTAGTAGTTGATTTACTAGTGGCAACTGTAGCATCTGCTGTGAGTGGTTATATCGCAATTGATTTTCTTTTAAAATACCTAAAAAAACATTCTACGTATGTTTTTATTTTTTATAGAATTATTTTGGGCATTTTAATTATAGTTTTATTATTAACAAACACTTTCAAACCATAAGGAGACAAAATGAAAAATATTATTCTTCCCCTGTGTTTAGTTATGCTTGCGTTTGGCATTTTATTCGCATACGGCAAACTAAATAATTCAAATTCAAACACTTCAGATAAAGGAAATTATTTTATGAGCGATTCAATAACGGTAGCGATAATCAAAACAAATATGGGAACAATTGAAATTGAACTTTTTGCAGACCAAACACCAAAAACTGTTGAAAACTTTGTCGGGCTTTCTGAAAAGGGATATTATAACGGTGTTATTTTTCACAGAATAATTAAAAACTTTATGATACAGGGTGGCGACCCCACAGGAACAGGTCGCGGCGGCGCAAGTTTTTGGGGCGGTAAGTTTGAAGATGAATTTGTTTCTGATTTAAAACACGATGTTCCAGGAATACTCTCAATGGCTAATGCAGGACCCAACACAAACGGCAGCCAGTTTTTTATTACACTTATTGCCACTCCGTGGTTAGATGGAAAACACACTATATTTGGAAAAGTAATTAATGGTATGGATGTGGTTAATGCAATTGGTGAGGTTAAAACAGCTGCGGGTGATAAACCAATTAATGAAATTGTTATGGAAGAAGTAACAATAGAAAAAAGAACAGGTACAAATACCGAGGACTAATTTTTATCTGACCATTAAAAAAATGATGAACAGATGAAGCAACAGGAATTTTTCTCCTCCAGAGGGGCGCTGATAATAGCTACCGTTGGAATAGCGGTTGGTACAGGAAATATATGGCGTTTTTCCAGAATTGTTGCCCAAAACGGAGGAGGTTCCTTTCTTATTCCGTGGGTAATTTTCCTGCTAATTTGGTCTGTTCCACTAATCATTGCTGAGTTTGCAATTGGTAAATCCACAAGAATGGGACCGGTTGGTGCAATGGCTAAAACCGCCGGGAGAAAATTTGCCTGGATGGGGGCATTCATTGTTTTTGTTTCAACCGCCATTATGTTTTATTATTCTGTTGTTACAGGATGGTGCCTGCGTTATTTTTTCTCCTCCGTCTCAGGTAATTTGTTTGAAGTTGATGATTATCAGGGTTACTGGAATAGCTTTGCAAACGGTTTTGAACCTCTTCTTTTTCATTTAATTTCAATTTCGTTTGTAGCTTTTGTTGTGCTAAGAGGTGTTACCAAAGGTATTGAAAAAGTGACTAAGTTCTTAGTTCCTTCATTGTTAATAATTTTACTTATTCTTTTTGTTCGGGCAATCACTCTTCCCAATGCCATCGATGGAATTAAGTATTTTTTCACACCGGATATAAATGTTATCCTCGATCATAAAGTATGGCTGAATGCATTAACGCAAAACGCATGGGATACAGGTGCTGGTTGGGGATTGATTCTTGTGTATGCAGTTTATATGAGAAAGAAGGAGGACATTCCGCTTAATGCTGCACTCATTGGCTTTGGTAATAATGCGATTTCTATTATTGCGGGAATTACAATATTCTCTACTGTTTTCGCATTAAGTTCTGTAGATGCAATGACACAGGTATCGCAATCAGGTCCGGCGAACACGGGACTAACGTTTATTTATTTACCGCTTCTTTTTAGCAAGATGACAGGAAGTGATTCAATCAACATATTTTTTGCTTCTATCTTTTTCCTTGCACTCTTTTTTGCTGCCTTCACTTCACTAATATCAATGGTTGAACTTTCAACCCGCACAATGATTGATTTTGGATTGAAACGTAAACGTGCAGTAGGTATTATTGTCGTAGGCGGATTTATATTAGGTATGCCTTCCGCACTCAATCTTAATGTTTTAGCAAATCAGGATTGGGTCTGGGGTGTTGGTTTGATCCTTAGCGGAGCATTCATTGCATTTGCAGTAAAGCAGTATGGAATCGATAAATTCAGAACAGAAATAATTAATGGTTATGGAAGCGATATTAAAATCGGCAAGTGGTATAATTATATCATTGGTATATTAATTCCAATCCAGGTAGTTGTATTAATTTTATGGTGGCTGATTTCATCAGTTTCCTGGGATCCCGAATGGTGGAATCCGTTACACATCGAAAATGCAGGCACTGCAATTTTTCAGTGGGCGATTGTGTTAGTATTTTTCATAACATTTAACAAATATATGGTTGCTAAAACATTAAATAATAATTTAGATTAAAGGTAAACGATGGAAATAAGCACAATTATAACGATGGTTATAGTATTAGGAATTGTATGGGGAGGACTGGCTTTTTTCCTGATGCGCGCAATTAAATATGAAAAAGTAAAAATTAAAAATGGCGAAGAGTAAAGCACCTTCTATTCTTGATATAATTCCTGCTATTAATAAGGGAACGTTGCAGCCCGTTTATTATTTTTATGGTGAAGATTATTATCTGATTCAAAATGTTTTGGATTCCATTAGTAAGGCAGTATCACCATTAATT
>JBATTD010000855.1:0-4018 GCA_049670345.1 Ignavibacteriaceae bacterium | reverse complement strand
GCAAAGACAGTTACGATCGGTATTGAACCGCCTTCGCGCATATAAACAGTTTTCTTTCCAAATGCTCTTGCCATTGCTTTTGATGCTGCAATAGTTGCTTCATTATTCATTGGAGTTACAATCGGATGACCACCGTGAATCTCTCTAACTTCAACCCTCACAGATTTTGGTGCGATTTGTTTTACATAATTTGTAAAAATCTTAGCAATTTTTTTAGGATCCTGATTTGGTACAAGTCGCATACTTATTTTCGCTGTTACCTTTGAGGGCAAAACGGTCTTGGCGCCGGCTTCAGTAAAACCACCAATAATACCATTACAATCCAACGTAGGACGAACCCACATTCTTTCTAAGGTAGAATAACCTTTTTCACCTTTCAACTCTCTTACACTGATGGCTTTTGCATAATTCTTTTCAGAAAATTTCAAGGCTTTGAAGCGCTCTCTTTCCTTTTTTGTAACCTTAATAACATCATCGTAAAAACCTGGAATACTAATATGACCGTTGCTGTCCATCATCTTTGTGATCATTTCCGCTAGTATGTTAATGGGATTTGCAACAGCACCGCCAAATGTACCCGAGTGTAGATCTCTGTTTGGACCCGTTACTTCAATTTCCATATACGCTATACCCCGTAATCCCAAAGTAATAGTTGGAACACCCGGTGCATAAAGTGCTGTATCAGAAATAAGAACGGTATCGCATTTTAATAATTTTGAATTTTTCTTAACAAACTCTTCGAGGTTACTACTTCCTATCTCTTCTTCGCCTTCTATAATAAATTTAACATTTACAGGAAGTTTTCCGTTTGTTTTTAAATGCGCTTCAACACTTTTAACATGCATATATATTTGCCCTTTATCATCCGTGGCACCACGCGCATAAATTTTTCCATTTCTAATGGCAGGTTCAAATGGTGGTGTGTCCCATAACTCTATAGGGTCAACAGGCTGAACATCGTAATGACCGTAAATTAAAACGGTTGGTTTTCCCGGTGCATTCAACCACTCTGCATAAACCAAAGGATGACCATTAGTTTTAATGATACGCACTTTATTTATTCCTGCATCTTTTAACTTATTAGAAACAAATTCTGCTCCTTTTAACATATCTTTTTTATGATTTACATCCGTACTTATACTTTTAATGCGTAAGAAAGTTTTCAATTCTTCTATGTAGCTGCTGTTATTAGTATTTATATAATCTGATACTTTTTTCAAATCGTTATCCTTCATAAAATTTATGGAACAAATAATTCACACTTATTAAATTGCTTTAAGATCTAATCAAATGTTAACTAAACAATAAAATAGATGTGAAAATAAAAATGAATGAGCCTGAAACTGAAATGTAATAAAAGTTATACAAAAAAGTATTGTTAGTTTTAAAATAATGGGCAACTTTTCATTTCTTGTTAAACGATTGTGCCTTACTTATTTTTATTACAATGATTTTACATAAATACATACTCCGAAATCACATTGCGCCTTTTACATTTTCTGTTTTAACATTAATGTGCATTTTTCTATTACAGTTTCTTATGAAATTTGCAGACCGGCTTGTTGGAAAGGGATTAGACACATGGATTCTAACAAAATTAGTTGTATTCAATCTTTCGTGGATGTTGGTTCTCGTAGTTCCAATGGCTACGCTTGTTGCAACCTTAATGGCATTCGGTAATCTTTCACAGAACAACGAAGTTACAATCATGAAATCATCCGGCGCGAGTCTTTACAAGATGATGATCGCACCATTTATTACCAGCATTGTTCTGGCATATCTGCTTTTCGTATTTAATAACGATGTCCTCCCTGATGCAAACCACCAGGCAAAAATATTAATGGGTGATATATCGAGGAAGAAACCAACACTATCACTGGAGCCGGGTTTCTTTTCGCAGGAAGTATCTAACTATGCAATATTAGTTAGGGAGATTGATGAAACAACAAATAAACTTTCGCAGGTTGTTATCTATGATTATACAAATCCATCTAAAATAAATGTTGTAACAGCGCTTGAAGGTTATATTTATTTTTCTCCTGATCAATCAAAATTACTAATGGATTTGAAGGATGGAGAAATACATGAATCGGATGTAAAGAGTTCCGGTATGTACCGCAAAATTGTTTTTGCGAAACATAGAATTGCGATGAATGCTAATCAGTTCTCTTTTCAGCAATCAGCAAGCGGGATACGCGGTGAACGAGAACTTAGTATTGAAGCAATGGAATTGATTGTTGATTCGCTTGATAAACAAAGAGCAATATATGTGAAAGGTTTGCAAAAAGAAACAAACAAATATTTTTTTATGGATTCTACTGCAAAGCAAACTGTACCAACACTAAATACGCCTCAAACAGAAAAACTTATTTATGTGAGAGTTCTTGATAAAATCAAATCGGCAAAAAATGTTGTGCTTTCCAATTATAGAAGAGTGGAATGGAGCGACAGAGAAATTGAAAAGTACGAGGTAGAGATTTATAAAAAGTATGCTTTGCCGGTCGCCTGTATTGTGTTTGTATTAATTGGTGCTCCACTTGGTATTATGGTAAGGAGAGGCGGCTTCGGAGCGGCTGCAAGTATAAGTCTGTCTTTCTTCCTTTTATACTGGGCATTTCTAATAGGCGGAGAAAAACTTGCGGAAAGAGATTTCTTTTCACCGTTCATAGGTATGTGGGCTGCCAATATTCTTTTGTTTATTATGGGTATTATGCTCACAATAAAGACGAACAAAGAAACAGTAACAATTCAATTTGCGTTTCTAAAAAAACTTATCCCGAAAAAACTGCGTAAGAGATATAAAAATGGTAATGATGAAACGAGCATATAAAAATGTTTACACACAAGAAAATGATTAATATGCGAGTTCCGTCTGTCAAAATTAAAAAATTATAACCAGATGAAAATTTTTGACAAATATCTTATCAAACAATTTCTTCAAACCATAATATTTGGATTGATGGCATTCACTATAATATTTGTCGTGATTGATGCAATGGAAAATCTTGATGATTTTATAGATCAGGATTTACCAGCGGTTGAAATACTTCGCTACTACTTTGTATTTGCGCCTGAAATAATTAAGCTGATGACTCCGGTTGCCGTATTATTTGCTGCACTCTTTACAGCAGGTAAAGCATCAAGCTTGAGTGAGCTTACTGCTATGCGTGCAAGCGGTATGAGCATTTACAGATTTATGGCACCTTTTCTGGCTACTACTATTATTATCAGCTTATTTTCGATATACTTTGGTGGGTATGTTGTTCCGCTTGCAAATAAAACTAAAATTCAGATCGAGCAAGTCTATCTTAAAAAAGGTATACGATTTTCAGAAAGTAATATTTATTTCCAGGATTCAAAAACAAGAATTGTAAGTATCGGATTCTTTGATCCAGTTACAAATATTGCCAGCCGCGTAAGTGTTCAGGAATTTAAACTTGAAGATATTACGCAAATGGTTTCGAGAATTGATGTGCCAAGGTTGAATTATGATACACTGAATAACATTTGGATAGCCGTTAGCGGTGTACAACGTTTTTTTAATCAGTACAAACAAGAAGCAAATTATTTTGATACATTAAAAATAAATTACTTGTATTTTCGTCCCGCTGATTTAACAAAGAAACAAAGAAAAGCTCAGGAAATGAATTTGGATGAACTTGATGAGCTAATCTTAGCACAGGAAAAAACTGGTAACGATCCTACCGCAACCTTAATTGAATATCACGCAAGATATGCGTTTGCTTTTACAAGTTTTATAATTGTTTTGTTCGGGCTTCCTCTTTCAGCAAATAAAAGAAAAGGAGGGCTCGCTGTTCAGGTTGGCTTGAGTATTTTGGTAACGTTTGTTTATCTTGTATTTATGAAGGTAAGCCAGGCATTCGGAAGGAATGGTGCTTTAGACCCATTGCTTACTGCGTGGTTTGCAAATATTTTCTTCATGATTGCAGCAGTAATTGCAACAATTAAACTCCGTTATTAGCATTTTTCATTAGTTTATAATTTCTTGTTTTAGTCA
>JBATTD010000854.1:0-1837 GCA_049670345.1 Ignavibacteriaceae bacterium | reverse complement strand
TGCTGACATTCTTGATGCTGATTATTCTCTCTTGCGGAGGGCGTAGTCCTGACACTTATATACGAGAGAACTTGAAGATCAATTTTAAAGGATATGCAAAGATTGAGGTTGGCGGGCCTTATGTAGGAATTGAAATGCATCATAGTTCACCTCTACTACAGAGAATCAGCTTTTTCTATCCCGTTGCTAACAGCATCGATTTAAGCACTGATTTTTGGAAGCGGGATACTTCATTTATAATGATGTTAGGATTGAAAATTGGAGGTGGTAAAAAAGAAAAAATTGGATTGGGGCCATTTGAGTTCGATTTAACACCTTACTCAGTAACTTTCCATAAAATGGATACAAACAAATCAATTGATATTTCGTATAAATTTTTAAAAGATAAACCTGCAATGGTCATCAGGTATGAATTAACAAATGTACAGGATGAGGAAAAAGAATTTGAGTTTTATACTCATCTTGAAACCGCTTTGAGAACAAGTCATACTTATAATTTCATTGATAAAGCCTGGACTGAATACGATGAATACACTTCAGGAATCTATTCAAATTTTGATAATCCGGAAACTCAATTTGCTCAAATCTTCATCATCAATGCTGGTGAAAAGCCCACTAGTTTTAATTCAGTAAGTTATCTGCAAAGTATCACTAATCCATCCACAGAGTGGTTGTATTCAGAAGAGCCGGAACTTAACAATTCAATTATATCTAAAGATGACACTGGAAGACCGGCAGCTAAATTTCTTTATAAAAAAACTCTCAAACCAAAAGAGAAAATGACAATCATTCAGATAGTTGGCTCCTGCAAACAGCAAGAAGGGAAAGAGATTGCCAGCTATTTATTATATAATTATGAAAAAGAGATCAGTTTATATGAGCAATCTGTTTTGAAAAAAGTTTTTGGAGAAGCTGAACTCACTTCAGGTGATTCAATAATTGATCAATCAGTTTTCTGGGCAAAAGCCATTCTTGAGGCGAATGCTCATTACCTCAATGGTGAAATGGTTCCAATGCCGTGTCCTGCGGAATATAACTTTTATTTTACACATGATGTTTTAAAAACAGATCTTGCTGCTGTAATTTTTGATACGGAAAGAGTCAAGAGAGATCTTGATTATATTATCCGGCATGCAAATGAAGATAAAATCATCCCTCATGCTTACTATTGGAAAGATTCCACATATCGTACTGAATTTGCTGATCACGATAATTGGAATAATTTCTGGTTTACAATTGTATCTGGTAGTTACCTTCGACACAGTGCTGACGTTGAGTTTCTGAAAGTTTTGTATCCATATATCACAAAAAGTATCCAACAATCCCTTATTACAAAAAGTGATGACGATCTGATGTGGTCTAACAGACCGGATTGGTGGGATATTGGAAAACTTTATGGTTCAAAATCTTACATGACAATATTAGCGATTAAAGCTATAAGAGAATATTTATTTATTTCGACAGTCTTAGAAACCAATTTAGATAAACTTATTGAGTATAATGAGCTTGCGAATAGAATGCAGAATAAGCTAACAAATGCTCTTTGGGATGACGATCTAAACTATTTAATTAATTATTATGAACCGGGTAAAATTGATGAGCACTATTATATCGGTTCGTTGCTGGCAGGGCATTATGGTTTATTGGATAAAACAAAATTATCAGAGCTAGTTAACACGGATAAAGAAAAACTATTGGATGAGAACGTAGGAAGATCTAATGTTTTCCCGATGGATTTTCATGTGTTGCGTGATTACCTAAACTTCAGTGGAAATGAAGCTGGTGATCAATTCTATTATGCCAATGGAGGTATATGGCCGCACGGAAATGCCTGGTA
>JBATTD010000853.1:0-2973 GCA_049670345.1 Ignavibacteriaceae bacterium | reverse complement strand
GCACGAATCTGTTCCGATTGGAAAAACTGCTGAAGAAAATGTTGAAGTTCGTGAGTGGCTGCCGGAAGGCTTTTCATTTGAAAGCGATAGAAAATTTTTGGATCACGTTCAGCTTGGAAAAAAGCTTAACATTCTTGATTTTGAAAGAGGTGCTAAAATTTCAGGCTCGGGCTTTCCAGTTTATATGGCAAAAGGTGCAACACTTGAAAGAGCACTAATTAATTTTATGCTCGACTTTCATCTAAACGAACATAATTACACGGAAGTCCTGCCACCATTTCTCGTTAACCGTGATTCTATGATAGGTACCGGTCAGCTTCCTAAAATGGCTGAAGATATGTACTACATTGAAAAGGATGATCTCTATACAATACCGACTGCAGAAGTTCCCATAACAAATCTACACCGTAAAGAAATTTTAAATGAAAAAGATCTCCCAAAAAGTTATGTTGGTTATTCAGCATGTTTCAGAAGAGAAGCAGGTTCTTACGGCAAAGAAGCAAAGGGATTTTTACGTGTTCATCAATTCAACAAAGTTGAAATGGTTAAGTTAGTAAAACCCGAAACATCTTATGATGAATTAGAAAATATAGTGAGTGATGCTGAAGATATTTTAAAAGCATTAATGATTCCGTACAGAATACTTTTGCTATGTACAGGCGATCTCAGTTTTTCGGCAGCAAAATGTTACGATATTGAAACATGGTCTCCCGCAGAAAACAAATGGCTCGAAACATCATCATGCAGTAACTATGAAGATTTTCAGGCAAGACGTGCACACATTAAATTTAGAAGAGAATCGGAAAAGAAACCGGAATTAGTTCACACTTTAAACGGTTCCGGATTAGCAACAAGCAGATTAATGGTTTCATTACTCGAAAAATATCAAACACCGGAAGGTACTATAGAGGTTCCCGAAGTGCTTCGGAAATACACCGGATTCAGTATAATCGATTAATAATCTTCCATTCCTGTAAAGAATCTTGTCCTTTATCACATTCTATTGGATAAATTTTTCAACAGTAGAATATTATTGTTAAATTTATTTTTATACATTATTTATGAGAAACCTCTACACACTTAAAAAATATTTTGCCCGTTATAAAAAGAAACTGTTTCTCGGTTTTATTTTTATTCTTCTTTCGAATGCCGGTTCCGTATACGTGCCCCTGCTCTTAAAGGATTCAATAAATGCTTTGCAGCAGAATGTAAACGAAGCAGAATTATTAAATTACGGACTCATGATCATCGGTGCATCTTTATTCGCCGGTTTTTTTAGATTTTTAATTCGTGAAACAATAATTGTTGTATCAAGAGAAATCGAATTCGATTTGAGAAAGGATTTCTGGGCACATATTCAAAAACTTCCGTTACGTTACTTCCAGAATACTTCCACAGGAAATATTATGGCTCATGTAACGAATGACATTAACGCCGTGCGAATGTTTCTTGGTCCGGCCGTAATGTACTCAACCGATACGTTTATCCGGCTGATGATTGTCTTAACCATAATGATTTTGTTGAATGTAGAGCTGACAATTTTTGCTTTACTGCCGCTGCCATTTCTTTCAATAGTTGTTTTCATACTTGGTAAAAAAATTCACCAAAAATTTACACTTATCCAGGAGAAATTTTCTGAGTTAACTACAATTGTTCAGGAAAACTTTTCAGGAATTAGGGTTATTAAAGCCTATGTAAGAGAGGAAAGCGAAAAAGAAAAATACGCGGAGAATAGTAAAGATTATCTAAATAAAAAGATGAGCCTGGTTCGTGTGCAAGCTTTGATAATGCCTATTCTATTCCTGATAACAGGAATATCAATCATAATAGTAATTTGGGTTGGAGGAATAAAAGTAATTGACGGCGAGATGAATCTTGGTGAGATGACTGCTTTCATCGTTTATCTTGGAATTCTTATCTGGCCGATGATTGCATTGGGATGGGTTATTAATATTGTGCAGCAAGCTGAAGCAAGTATGAAAAGAGTAAATAATATTTTTGCTCAACCTTACGAAATTGAAGACACTATTAATAGTGATGATACAATTTCCAACTTAAAAGGAAATATTGAATTCAAAAACGTTTCTTTCAGATACAGTGAACATCATCCCGAGGTAATAAAAAATATAAACCTTAAAATTCCCTCTGGCTCATCACTTGCAATTATGGGTTACACAGGTACCGGTAAAACCTCCTTAATAAATCTCATTCCGCGTTTATATGACTGTACAGATGGAGAAGTTTTAATTGACGGTTACAATGTTAAAACTATTCCTCTTGGTACGTTGAGGACGAATATTGGTATGGTGCAGCAGGAGCCATTCTTATTTTCAGATTCTGTTATTAACAATATAAGCTATGGCTTAAAAGAGATTAATGAAGATCGGGTAAAGAAAGTTTCAGAAATTGCAAATTTTGATGCAGATGTTGAGCAGTTCCCACATAAATACGAAACTGTTGTTGGCGAAAGAGGGATAACTTTTTCCGGCGGTCAAAAGCAACGCTGTTCTTTAGCACGCGCACTTGCTATCAATCCGCAAATACTAATTCTGGATGATTCGTTCTCTGCAATTGATACACATACCGAAGAAGAGATACTTAATAATTTAAAAGAATACCTGGATGGCAAAACAAGTATTATCATTAGTCACCGCATCTCAACAGTAAAAAATGCCGATAATATTATTGTGCTGGATGAAGGAATAATTGCCGAACAAGGAACTCATGATGATCTTATCGCTTTAGATGGAATTTATGCAGACCTGCATTTCAAACAGATGCTGGAGAAAGAATTAACCGAACTTAATTAGATATGAGTCAAAACGATTATAAAAGTGAAGAGGAAGTTTTAGGTAAAGCATACGATTCAAAACTGATGAAGCGTCTGCTCAGTTATATAAAACCATACAAAAAGTATGTGATCTTCGCCATTCTGTTAAATATAATTGTTGCTGCACTGGGCCCTATAAGACC
>JBATTD010000852.1:0-7686 GCA_049670345.1 Ignavibacteriaceae bacterium | reverse complement strand
TTTCATACAATATTTAATTGATAATTATGGAATTACTAAGTTTAAAGAATATTATCTAACTGGTGAATTTCCAAAGAGTTATGGACTTAATTTAAATAATACTTTGAAGAAATATTATTCATTTCTTACTAATTCAGATTATTTTTATACCGATCATCAAGCGCATTATTATTTTGGAAGAAGATCATTATTTCAAAAAATCTGCCCGAGAGCAATATCGGAGCAATTGAATGACGGTTGGGAGCAGCACCGTGAAAATGACTTTATTGGAGCGCAGTATTCATTTGCTTCCATTCTGAACAAGACTGATAATTACTCAGCATTAATGGGTTTGATTCGGACATATGAAAAAGAAGATAGTCTATCTGAAGCAGTTAAACTTTTGAAGAATAAGATTGAAGTTTATGAATCAACCTCATACTACTATAATCTTGAATTAACATTAGCAGATTTATTTGTCAAATTAGATAACCTTAAGTCGGCTGATTCATTATATAAAGTAATAATTAAACAACAGCCAAATAAACAACTGAACTATATCGCAAATATCAGAGGACAATTATTAAAAAAAGAATTAGCTAAAAAGTATCTTGAAGGGAGTAATTACGATAAATATTATACCCTGCAGAGGTTGAAAGGGAAATCAATTAATTATTGGTCAATTCCTGTTATGATTTCTTTATCAAAACTTCTTGATGAAGGTTATGATGTATTTATCCAAAAATTAGGAAAGAAATTTTACGTTAATAATTATTCCAGCAGTTATGCCGGTTTTTTACTTTCAAAATTTATGCTTGCAAATAATGATTTTGTTAATGCAAATAAAATGGCTGGTCTTTCATTAAGGTACAATTCAAATATTAATTTTAACATTATTCTAAAAGAGCAGTTTGATAAAACCAGGTGGTTCTTAAGTTACGGAGATACACTTTTAAATAAAATTAAAATATTTAATCAATACTAGAAGATTATTATTATGTCGGAAGTAACTGAAAAAAATCAAAGATGGATTACCTATTTCCTTGGCTTTATTGTTTCTGTAATAGTTGTTGTTATATTAATCACGTTTAAGGAAATATTAATCCCGATTACAATTGCTATACTGTTAACATATTTGTTTCACCCATTGTTAGAATTATTGAAGGAAAAATTAAAAATTCCCAGACCGATTGGTCTCGTAATGATCTTCATACTAAACTTTGCAGTTTTTTATGTGCTAGGATTAATTTTCTTTTCGAGTTTTGGTGGATTTTCTACCAAGATGGAATTCTATGGTGAAAGGTTATCTCAAATTACCAGAGATATTTTAAGCCCGTTCAATTTGACATTGCGTGAGTTGCAAGGATTTTTAGATATGAAAATTCAAAAATTTGATGCCGGCAGTCTCTTAAAAAAATTATTTGATGCAGGAATTATTCAGGGATTTGTTTCTTCATTTTCAAACCTACTAAGCAATTTCTTTATTGTTATGCTCTTCTGGGTTTTCATGATTATGGGTAAAAATAAGTTTGAGGAGCGATTAAAGGTTGCATTCTCATCAAGTTCTGTTGATATAGAAAAACAGATATTAGCAATAAACGAACAATTACAATCATACTTGATAATAAAAACATTAATTAGTCTTGCAACGGGAGTTACCTTTACGGTTATACTAACTATTTATGGAATTGATTTTGCTCTGATATGGGGATTGCTTGCATTCGTTCTTAATTATATCCCCAACGTTGGTTCATTGCTCGCAACTTTGTTCCCGATATTAATAGCGTTATTAGACTACGGATTTGGTTTCACTTCCATTTCTATCGCAGTTTTACTTTTAATAGCACAAAATATTTATGGTAATATTATTGAACCGAAGTTTTTAGGAAAGACGTTGGACCTTAGCCCGGTTTTCATTTTAATGTCTCTTATTTTTTGGGGATGGGTTTGGGGAATTGTAGGTATGTTTTTAGCTGTTCCTATTGCTGCATTACTTAAAATATTTTGTAGTAATATCGATCCACTAAAACCCATTGCAATTATTATTGGCACTAAAGCCGAACCGATTCAGAATAATTAGATGAAAGTTCTTAAGAATTGCTATTATGAATTTATCAAACGAACTTAAAGAATACACGTTTCTCGAATCAGCAAAAAAAGTTGCAGAAAATCTCAATCTACAGGTTTACATAGTTGGTGGATTTGTAAGGGATATAATTTTAAAACGTAAAAGAGAAGACATAGATTTTTTGATAGTTGGTGACGTAGATCTTTTTGCCAGGGAACTTGCCGGAGAACTGGGAGTTAAAAATGTTGTTACATATAAAACTTTCGGAACTGCACATTTTGAATATGAAAATTTAGATTTTGAATTTGTCGCAGCAAGAAAAGAATCTTATCAAAAAGACAGCAGGAAACCAAGAGTAACAACAGGCACTTTTAAGGATGATATTAATCGAAGAGATTTTACTATTAATACTTTGGCAGTATCTGTAAATAAAAAAGATTTTGGCGAACTGTTTGATACCTATGATGGATTGAAAGACATAAATAATAAAATAATCAAAACACCTTTAGATCCGATGATCACGTTTAATGATGATCCGTTAAGAATTTTACGTGCATATAGATTTGCCTCCCAGTTAAACTTTTCTGTTGATGAGTCAATAAACATTGCTGCAAATAAATTAAAAGATAGGTTGGACATAATATCGCAGGAAAGAATAACAGATGAGTTTTTAAAGATTCTTGCATCACCAAAACCCTCTACCGGTTTGAAATTACTTTACGATTCAGGTGTTATGGAGATTATCTTTCCGGAAATTGCAAACTTAGCTGGAGTTGATCAACGAAATGACTATCATCATAAAGATGTTTTCCTTCATACCTGCGAAGTTGTAGATAATATCTCATCGAAAACAGATAATGTATGGTTAAGGTTTGCTGCTTTAGTGCACGATATTGCCAAACCACAAACGAAAAGATTAGTAGAAGGAACCGGCTGGACATTTCATGGGCACGAAGAGTTAGGTGCAAGGATGATGAAATCTCTTTTTAGAAGAATGACGCTCCCATTTAATAAACTGCATTATGTTGAAAAACTAATCAGGTTACATTTAAGACCTATTGCTTTGGCTAAAGATGAAGTTACCGATTCGGCGGTTAGAAGATTAATTGTTTCAGCAGATGAGAACCTGGAAGATTTAATAGTTCTTTGCCGTGCAGATATAACAAGTAAAAATCCAAATAAGGTAAGTAAGTATCTTCAAAACTATAACAACGTGATGCAGAAGGTGATTGATGTAAAAGAGAAAGATGAACTAAGTGCGTTCCAGTCTCCTGTAAAAGGTGAAACCATAATGGAAGTTTGTAATCTCAAACCATCAAAAAAAGTTGGTGAGATTAAAAAAGCCATCGAAGATGCAATCCTCGACTGCAAAATTGGCAATAACTATGAAGAAGCTTATGAGTATTTGTTAAAAATTAAAGATGATTTTAATTAGCAGATAATACTATAATTACAAACCTTTAAATTAAAACCTTACCGATACACCCATCAAATACGTTTTATCGGATATGAATGCCTTATTATTCCGGATTCCAATCATAAAATCAACGGGGAAATTTTCCTTTGCTTTTGCCACTTCATGCTCAAAATCATTAAACTCAGAGGCAAAAACAGGTGTGTTAATATTATTTAGGGCAGATGAAGTATCCGCTTCTTCTTTATCTTTCTTTTTGTTCTTATTTAAATAGTAATAAGCAATAATACCAACGATAACTAAACCGCCAACTATATAAATTGTGGAATTGTCCGAATTATCTGTTTGCGAACTACCTCCTCCTCCGCCACCAATATCTTCATTTATTCTTAAGTAATTTTGCGAATATAGAGTTGCACTTGGCAGCAAAATTCCAAATGAAAGAGAAATGATTGCAATTAAAAATATCTTTAATTTTAAATTTGTATGTTTCAAAGTCACCTCAATATTATTTTCATCTATTAGTAATTTAAACTAATTCTTAACAGTAATGCAAGCACCGATTTTATGCAGAAAAATTTTATGGTTTTTCAAAATTTAATGTATCAATACTAATAAATTGAAAATTACCACTAAATATCACTTAGCAGGATGACCGTTAATGTAAATATCAAACCGTTTGTAAAGTTGTTTAGGGTAGTTTTTAGTCATGTTATAAATTTATAATTAAATTTAAACCAATATTAATTTTGATTTTGTCAAACAACATCAATGTGATTTTTTATTCTTACATTATCTAAAATATTTCCACATTAAAGAAAATAATCAGGAGAAAATAATGCGTACAATTTTTGTTTTTATATTCTTTATAATCATCACATTCACGGGATATAGTCAGGAAGAGTTGACTTTAGATGATGCGATTCAAATTGCAATGCACAAAAACTCAACTTTACAAAAGAGTGTAAACTCACTTGATGGATATGAATCGAACCTGCAAGCATCTTATGGAAATTTCCTTCCAACATTAGGCGTAGGGGCTGACTGGGATTGGACAAAATCAGATGTGCAAGGATTTGGTACAATCGTTATTGGAGGAATATCAATACCCAGTGTGGCTACAACCAGCCAGACGAGAAATTATCAATGGAATGTTGGTTCCAATTGGACACTGTTTGACGGTCTATCAAATTTTGCAACGCTCTCACAAAGTAAAAATGATCTCGAATCTGCTGAATTTTCTTTAGAGAGATTAAAACAGGATATTGTTTTTCAAACCACAAGTTTATTTTATGATATAATGAACCTGCAAAAACTATTAGAAGTAAAAGAAGATAATTTGAAATGGAATGAAAAAAATCTTGAAACTATAAGAGAAAGAAACAAACTTGGAGCAGCTACTCTTGCAGATGTTTATCAGCAGGAAGTAGCGACCGGTAATGCCGAATTGGATATCATCAGAACAAAGAACCAGTTGGAAGTAGCAAAAAATGAATTACTTTTTTATTTAGGGCTGGATGTATTAAAGGAATATTTCTTTTCTGACGTAATAACTGATGAAGAAACAGAAGTATTAATAACTGATCTTGCTGAAGATTATGCAAAGATTTCTGAATACGTTAATGATGCTTTGAAAAACCGGCTTGATTACCGCAGCGCTCAATTGAATCTGGAAGGTGCAAAGGATGGAGTAACGATTGCCAATTCGGGTCACTGGCCAAGCTTAAGTGCAAATGGTTTTTATACCAATCGCGGAAACAACGTTTCAGAGTTAAGTAATTCTAAAACTCTTTCTGTAGGACTTTCACTTAACTTTCCGATTTTTCAGGGATGGTCAGTTACCAACCGCGTTCAATTTGCGCAGGTTGATGTAAAAAATAAGGAAATTGAACTTAGTGATCTTGAAAGAAATATTAAAAGACAACTGCAAAAAACTTTTCTCGATCTTCAGGCGGCATTTAAATTTCTTAATGTGAGTGAAAATAATATTTCATTTGCGGGCGAAAATTTAAAAATAGAACAAGAGAAATATTCTCTAGGATCAGGTAAGCTGTTAGACGTTCTTGTAGCAAATTCAAATTATACAACTGCACTTACAGATTTGATTAATGCTCAGTTTGTATATCTCGTTCTTAGTGAACAATTAAAATATTATGTGGGTGTGTTAGATTACTCAAAATATGAATAATTTTTAATAAAAGGAGAATAGATCGATGGCAAAGTCGAACAAAAAATCAAAAAAGAAATTAATAATTTTTGGAAGCCTGGGACTGCTGGTAGTCATATTTATTGTGATTGCACTTGTTGGTGGAGGTAAAGAAGAAATTATTATGATTCAGATCGAAAATGCGCAAAAGAGAGATATTACTCAAACAGTTACCGCAACTGGTCAAATCGATCCTGAATTTAAAGTATTGATCACTCCGGAAGTAACAGGTGAAATAATTGATCTTCCAGTAAAAGAGGGAGATAAGGTCAAAAAGGGAGACCTGTTGATCAGGATAAAAGGAGATCAGTATAAAGCACAAAAAGAACGATTGGAGGCTAGCTTAAAATCTTCTGAAGCAACATTAAAGATACGAGATGCTGAGCGGAACAGACTTACTCTTGAATTTGAGAGAGTTAAGGAAATGCATAAAAAAACATTAGTTAGTGATTCCGAATTAGAAACTGCTGAAAGTAATTTTTTATCGTCACAGGCTTCTTACGAGCAGGCAGAAGCAAATGTTCTTCAAAGCCAGGCGCAGCTTCGTGAAGTTCTTGAAACACTTTACAAAACTACAATTTACGCACCAATGAACGGGACAATAACTCAATTGAATGTTGAATTAAGCGAGAGGGTTCTCGGTAGTGGATTTAGCCAGGGAACCAATATCATGACTGTAGCAAACCTCGGTAATATGGAAGCCGTTGTTGAAGTTGATGAAAATGATATTGTCCAGGTGTCTCTTGGTGATACTGCAACCATTAAAGTAGATGCATTTGGTGACAAAGAATTCAGAGGTGTGATTACTGAGATAGGAAATAGTGCTCAGCAGTCTGGGTTTGGTACACAGGAACAGGTTGTGAACTTTGAGGTGAAAATAAAAATCCTGGATAATGATAATAATTTAAGACCCGGAATGTCTTGCAATGCCGATATTGAAACAGAAACTGTTTTTGATGTGATCAGTATCCCGATTCAAAGTGTTACTGCCAGAGAAGATGTAGGAGGTTCAGATAAAAATCAAAATGGTAATGATGAAAAAGCACAAGAACATCAGGAAGGTGAACATGAAAAGAAAAATGATGGTAAGGAAACCCCTAAAGGTCCTAAAGAAGTTGTATTCCTGGTTGAAAGCGGCGCCGTAAATATGGTGGAAGTAAAAACGGGAATAAGTGACGACAATTATATTGAAATTAAAGAAGGAATTGAAGACAGTGTTGAAGTTGTGTCAGGCAGTTACAGAGCAATATCAAGAGAATTAGAAGACGGTTCAAAAGTTAGGGTTGAGGAGCGAAAAGACGGAAAAAATCGAGATGAATAACAAAAATAAGAATTCAGGGAATTAATATGAACATCATTAATATTGAGCATATAGCTAAAGTATATCATTTGGGTATTGAGGAAGTACATGCTTTAAGAGATGTTTCTCTTAGAATTGATAAAAATGAATATTTGGCGATTATGGGTCCTTCCGGTTCCGGTAAATCTACTCTTATGAATATGCTGGGTTGCCTGGATACACCAACTTCGGGAATATATGATTTTAATGGTCAAAGCGTAAGTACAATGAGTGATAACGAACTGGCAAAGATCAGGAACAAAGAAATTGGTTTCGTGTTCCAGACATTTAATCTGCTGCCTCGCTCTGATGCACTTCACAATGTAGAATTACCATTAGTATATGCAGGGCTTCCATATGCGGAACGAAGAGAAAGAGCAAAACAAACTCTTATTGATGTTGGACTTGGAGACAGGATTCATCACAAACCCAATGAGCTTTCCGGTGGGCAGAGGCAGAGAGTTGCAATTGCCCGTGCGCTGGTGTCCAATCCTTCAATTATTTTAGCTGATGAACCAACGGGAAACCTTGATTCAAAAATCGGTGAAGAAATTATGCAGCTGTTTGAAGAAATTCATTCAAAAGGAAATACTATAATACTGGTTACTCATGAGGAATATATCGCCGAACATGCAGGAAGAATAATAAGATTGAAAGATGGACTGGTGGAAAAGGATGAG
>JBATTD010000851.1:0-2507 GCA_049670345.1 Ignavibacteriaceae bacterium | reverse complement strand
CGGATTTGTTTGTGCTATTGACATCTTGTCTTTCTGCTATTCTAGGACCAAACTTGGAAAATTTAGGGCTATCAAAATGAGTAGAGCGGAGTGCATCCAAATCACCCGCGACGGCATCTGCCCAGATCTTCTTGATCACGGCACGTAATTCTTTATCCACTTTAGACGAATCGGTTGGTTCATCTGGTGATTGGCAGCCAATAGCCACAATAAATAAAGATATTATTATAAATAAGTTTTTACTTGGCATTTGTATGCGCTCCTAATCATTAATGATATCCAAAGTTGTATTCATAATAACCATTTATATTCTTTTCAACAATTACTAATTAGAATAAAACCTGTGCAAATGATTTAACCGCCCAATAAAAAACCCCCGCCTACGTTATTAAGCAGGGGTTGAATAATCTTGGTTTTTGTTAACTTATTATTTCATCAACACCATCTTCTTAGTTTCAACAAAAGAACCGGCTTGTAATCTGTAGAAGTAGATTCCGCTTGGTGAATTTGTTGCACCAAATTCAACTTCATAACTTCCAACAGATTTCTCTTGATTAACAAGTGTTTTAATTTCGTTTCCTAAAACATCATAAACTTTAATTGTTACAACACTAATTTCTGGTATTTGGTACTTTATTGTTGTATTTGGGTTGAATGGGTTAGGGAAGTTTTGGGTAAGAGAGAATTTGTTTGGATAATTGTTTTCAAGTTCTACATCAGCTGAGGGACCGGAATAACCCAAAACGTGAATAACCTGTGCAATCATTTCATTTTCTTTTTGCATCCGCAAATGAATATCATCTGAGAAAACCCCAATTGAATCAGGAAAAAATTGAATCTGTAAAATCCTGTTTTGATAAGGTTGAAGAGTGATTGGAAAACTATCAACAACAGAAAACATCGATGATCTGGAATAGTTACTTGTAATTTGTAATACCTCATCGGAGTTATTTGTAATAACTAATTCTTTTGTATCAATAGTATTTACGGGAATGTACTCAAAATCAACCCTATAATTATCTGCCGTTAGTAAATTTGTTCTCCAAGGAAATCGAAAAACACGATAGGAAAGTGCTGAATTGAAATATAACTCAAATGTTTTTGTCTCATCATTTTCCACTTCAGTTATTGCAGGATTAAAGTTGCTACCCCAGCCAATGAATGTTTTACCATTGCTTAACCGTGTTGAATTACCCATAAAGCTGGCGTAATGGGGAATATCGGAATAATTCCATACAAGATTTGCAATTTTATCTGTTTCATCCAATTGATATTCTAACGAACTGGAGTGTCTGGGAGATAATAAATTTCCATTATCGAATAACATTAAATTTCCATTGGATATACGCCTGGCATCATGTTGATGTGAAAATCCGCGAGGATCTTTTACAAATTGGAATTGGTTATTTTTTCCACCTAGTCGCCATATTATTTCCCCCGTAGTTCTGTTAATTTTAGTTATCTCATCCATATGTCTGCAAGAAATTATTAGGTTTCCATCAATATCCAACTCAATTGAGTTACCATGGACATAATCAATTGTATGAGCCGTTAAATCAATATTGTCGGTTGCATCAGTTATTAGAAAATGGTCCCAGCTTCTCCACTGAAAAACAACATTTTTGGTTTCATCCAGTTCTTGAATAATAAGTCCAATAACGCTTGCAGCTGTATCACCTCCCGGAACGATTGTATCCATTCTTACAGTTTGGTAGTCATAACTCATCAATAATGAATGGCCGTTAGCTAAAACTTGTAAATCGTGTACATTGGTTGAATAACCATTCCCACAAGTGAAGCTGTCTACCATCGCATAAGAGCTATCTAATGAATAAAACTTTCCTATAGAGCGATTAAAATAAGTAATTAATCCATTTCCGTTTAATTTGAAATCCATACATCTTATAGGACAACTTCTATAAAAGATAGGAACTCCATAGTTGTCCATAATTATCATATAACCTGGCCCGAATGGAGGCCATGGAAATGGTGCCATGAAAATATAGCCATCAGAGGGATTGTTAAAAACCGAGATATAATATTCTGGAAAATCCGATGGCAATGTATCAAGTTTGCCGGAAAAACGGGGATTGCGATTTTCCTTTAATTCAGCTTCACTTTCAAAACTAATGGATGAATTTAATTCATTCTCTAAAGGAATAGAAGATGAATATCTAATATTTCTTTCCCAGGAGTTTGAGATTGTAAACTCAAAAATTAGATCGTTTATTTTATTTTTATAGGTAGTAAGTGTATTGTCTTTAAACAACACTGTTATTTTCTCGCCTTCAATAAATGGTAATTCGGGATTAAATAGAATAGTCTTGTTATCCTCCAATAATAATAATTCACCATTATGCAACCCGCTTATTTTACCTGTTACTTCAATCATATTTTTCTCAGCTAATACTGATTTCTCAACATTATCAACTGTTCTTACAATTATGTTACTCAAGGGTGAAACGTACTGAGAATTTGGTACGGGCGAGATATAATTAATATAAGAG
>JBATTD010000850.1:0-1835 GCA_049670345.1 Ignavibacteriaceae bacterium | reverse complement strand
ACTATGAGTGCTGATCCTGATGGACAAACTTTCTGGTACACAAATCAGTACCAGCCCTTTACGGGTAGTTTTAATTGGAGAACAAGAATAGCTTCATTTAATTTTGCCCCTGCTCCTCCTTGTCCGGTTGGTGAAGCATCCAATCCTAATCCTCCCGCAGGCGCTATCGACATACCACTTGATGAACCAACTCTAAGTTGGGTAAATGGATTAGATGCGACTGAAATAGAAGTTATTTTTGACGGTGTAACTATTTATTCCGGTCCTCTTGTTACTTCAGTTCCTATGCCTACATTGAGTTATAGTACACTCTATTTATGGAAAGTTAATAGTTCTGATGGAACTTGCACAACTTTCGGTCCTAACTGGACATTTACAACAATAGATAATCCTATTAGCGAGCCGCTTATGAGCTTAACTCATACACCTGGAGATCTTAATGTTGGTATCTTCAATGATGGCTCTATTGGTGCAGATAATTTCGCCTTTGAGGGTCCAGGTGTAACCTGGTTGGGTGTTAATGGGCTTTATGCCGGCGGTGTAATGTTCGGATCTGCGAGCACAGGATCTGTAAACGGGCTGATTGGTAGTTTCTCAATTATTGATATACAAAATGTCTCAAGTAATTTTGCTGGTGGCTTCACCTCTGACTCTAATTTTGACCAAATAACAGAAGCAATAGTAGACGATGGACTTGCACCATCACCGTATGGTGTAGAAGTAACTCAAAAGTCCTACTCTGATACAGGAGATGAGTTTGTATTTATTAGATACGGATTTACTAATACCACGGCGTCAACGATTCCATCTGCTGTTGGTGGAATATTTATTGATTGGGATATTGATGTAAATACGTATGCCACTAACTCAGGTGGCTATACACTTTTCAACAATGTTTGTTATGAATTTGGCACAGTTACTCCCGAATATTACTTTGGTATAGCTTCTTTAGATGGTGCATCGGGAATGAGAACTACAACTGCGGGTGCCGGCAGTAGAACAGACTCTTACACATTTATGACATCTTTTGATCCAGCTATAGATCCTAATGGAGATTTTAGAAGTTGGATCGGAACGCCGCTTGGCGATATTGGACCTGGAGAAACAGTATGGACAACATTTGCTATAATTGCTGGATCCAATCTTACTGAACTTGAAACTTATGCAATACAGGCGGATGAAAAATCAGTTTCATTGGGATGGACGACTGATTCAATTCTTCCAGTTGAATTAACATCATTCACTGCTGTTGATAAAAACGGACAGGTTGTTCTAAACTGGGCAACAGCAACTGAGTTAAACAACCAGATGTTTGAAATTGAAAGAAGAAGCTCTGAAGGTCAATATTTAACTATAGGATATGTTGATGGTTATGGTACAACAACCGAACCCAAGGAATATTCATTTATTGACAATTCCTCTCTAGCAGGAACATTTTTCTATAGATTAAAACAAATCGATTTTGGCGGCAGGTATGAATACTCTGACGAAATTGAAGTTGAGGTCACAGGTCCTTTAGCATTTGAGCTTGAACAAAATTATCCAAATCCTTTTAACCCGAGTACATCAATTAAGTATTCAATTCCGGAAGGCGGATTTGTTACTTTGGATGTTTATAACTTACTTGGTGAAAAAGTTGCTTCGCTTATTAACGGAGTACAGGAAGCAGGAAGATATGAAATTAGTTTTGATGCTTCCAGTCTTGCAAGCGGTATTTATGTATACAGCTTAAGATCCGGCAGCTTCAATTCAGTTAAGAAGATGCTTCTGATGAAGTAGCAGCTAAGCTGTTATCCTCAATTAATTTATGTGCCAGTCACTAAAAAAGTGACTGG
>JBATTD010000849.1:0-6721 GCA_049670345.1 Ignavibacteriaceae bacterium | reverse complement strand
CATATGCAGAGATCTGCATTGATTTATCTCTGAATCCATGGTAAATTCTTTCGACCGGGAACTGATAAACTCCTCTTGTACTAAGCACAGCAGAAGCCTCAGTTACAAGAAAGGGTTTATCTGGGTATTGTTTATGGAGATCTTCAATCTCTTTATGCCAGTAATTAAATCCAGCTACATCAAAGGTTTCGATCAGTTCTTCATCCAGCCGAATACTTAAGTGGATCCCAGAACTAACGGGTCTTGTAGGATCGAGTTTATGACAAATGTCCGCAAGTTTTTTTGAACTATTCTTACCATCTTTATCATCCCAAAAATCAAAATGGAATAAAACGTTTTCACCTCTAAATCCTTTTACATCCCAAGTTGTGCCAGATAGTGATGGAGCCTGCTTTTCTTTTGCCAACCGATTTATTGATTCTTTCTTAACAAAAGGAGTGAAAACCTGGCCATCGTAACTTCCATACCTTTCTGCTTCCCAACCATCTATTTTTACTAAATGACCGATCTGATCATAATGGACTTCCATTACGTCATCACTATTCCCACCCGAAACTCTAACTTTTCCAGTTCCCAGTTCCGGAACTTCATTTCCGGTACTCCACAAAATCACTGAAGGATGGTTTCTATCCCTCATCACAAGGGCGGCCATATCTTTTTCCGCCCACTTATCAAAAAGAATACTGTAACTGTTTTTTACATTTAGTTTAGATTTCCGCCACTCGTCAAATGATTCATCCATTACCAGGATTCCCATTTTATCGCAAAGCTCGAGCTGTTCGGGTGAAGGTGGATTATGTGCAGTTCGGATCGCATTCACCCCCATATCTTTTAATATTTCGAGCTGCCTTTCTGTAGCACGGTAATTTACAGCAGAACCTAATGGCCCTAAGTCGTGGTGCATATTTACACCGTTCAATTTGAGATTTCTACTATTTAGTGAGAATCCTTTCTGCGAGTCAAAATTAAAAGTTCTTATTCCAAAAGGAGTTTTATAATTATCAACAATTTTCCCACCTACTTTTACATTCGTAACTACCGTATAAAGTTTTGGATTCTCTATATCCCATCTTTCCGGATTTTTAACTTCTAAATTTTGTATAAATTTTCTATCTCCATTACTTTCGATACTTTCACTTTTGCTAATTTCTGCTACGGTTTTTCCATCCGCATCTAATATAGCAGTAGCTAATTCAACCTCAACTTTTTCAATCTCCTCATTCCGAACAGTTGTTTCAATCTTTACTGCAGCAACATTGTCGGAAACATTAGGTGTTGTAACATAGGTCCCCCAAAAATCAACGTGTACTGGATTTGTAGTTGTGAGCCATACATTTCTATAAATCCCTGAACCGGGATACCAGCGTGAGGAGTAATCAAGATTTTCAACTCTGACAGCAACAACATTTTTTTTGCCATGTTTGATAAAATCTGAAATATCGAGAGCAAATGAAGTATATCCGAAACCCCATTCCCCGGCAAACTGGCCATTAACCCAAACTTTAGGAAGCATCATCACACCATCAAATTCGAGTAAAACTTTTTTCCCGGGCGAATCGAAATCGAAGGTTTTTCTGTACCATCCAACACCTTTATAAGGCAGATATCCCATTTGATAATAAGCATCCTCCGAGAATGGACCTTCAATTGCCCAATCATGAGGCAGATTCAAGGCTCTCCAATTCGAATCACCAAGATCAACCGATTGCGCATCATTCACGTCCTTATTAATAAATCTCCAATCTGCGTTAAATTTTTCTCTTGAGCGTACGGAATTATTTTTTGGAACTTCAGAACAAGAACTAACGAATACCATCAATATTAGAAATAACATCTTAAAAAATTTAATACCTTGCTTCATATTACTATCTCCGATTTATTTTTTAATTTCAAAATATCTTAATCATTCTATATAACACTTAACTAATTCTTAAACATAAATTTAATTTTTTTCGTACTCTCCTTTTGTATCCAGACAACTAATTGCATCTTGCCGTCTGTATCTCTTACTAGTCCTTGCCGAAAGTTTTTTCCTTCAAGCAGCGGTTTATCATCTATTAAAACTTCAGCCTTTTTATTCCATCCTTTGATAACAAAACAAGGATTTACGACTGGCGACTTTTCCGATGCATCCAATGCAAATGATATTTGATTTTCTTTAGCATTTATCAGGTAGGCTCTCTGAGATTTTTCATATCCATCGGAGCTACAACCTGAAGTTTTGATAATCTCGGGGTGAGAATTCCAGGAACGTGCCAATGGAATAAGGTTTTGTACTCTTTGATTAGTAAATCCATATAGCAGCATATTTCCGGTATTTGTTAAATTGTCAGCAGCACCCAATGCAGAATGGGTTAGTCTGTCTGGAGCAACGCAAAACCGTCCATCACAGGGAGCTTGAGTAACGGGATAATGATTCCAGGCAGAATAGTTAGAGTAAGATGTTTTTTCTTCTCCCGCCCAAATATTTATATTTGTGCCGGGTGGAAATATTTCAAAAACTTTATAATCTGATTTGAGGTTAATCCATATTGCCTGTGCATCGTATCCCCCCGCGGGATGATTTTCGCTCCAATCCAATTCCGTTAATTCATCTTTAAACGAAACAACCGTCATAGCTTGAAAATTAATGTTATCTTCCGGACGTGTTCCTGCTTCAGATAAAAACTGGGTGTCGTGAAAGCCAATTGCCCCTCCTTCCGAATCATAGTAGTAATCCTTTCCGCCGTGCATATCTACCATTCTGACACCGACACCATCAGGATAAATTGTTAAATATTCATCTGTCCAGACTCCCCAGTTATCACTATTTCTGCAAGTATTCGGATGTTTATAAAGTACGTCCACAGAAGCATACCGCCAATGGAGCACAACCCGTGCATCAGTATTTTCTATTATCCTGACATGAGAATGCCTTGCCTGATAATCTGACATATGCTCGCAGCAGCTCTCCGCACCATCGCGTTCTTTACTCCAGTGCCAGTCGGTGAGTTCTGTACTTTGATCGGAAATCCATTTATTGGATTCGGTTACCCACCCGGGGCTTCGGTTACCGCGCCAGAATACCACGCTCGTTGGCATCAAATCAAATTTAACTACAATATCCGGGTGTTCCGGTTCCCTCCACATATTATCCCATAAATCATGATATTTAAGTTTTGTGTATTCAGCTCCAAATGATTCAGATGGTCCAACAGCACCCGGAAGTTTTCTCGGCTGCAAATCTGCTTTACAATCCAGCGGTTTAAATTCTTTATACAGCATACTCATATCTTTGTGCGATAATAATTCAGAGTAAATCTTGACTTCATCAATTAACCCGTCAAATCCAAGAGGGGATGGGAAAGTTGAATAAGTACGAACTACATGCTGTGAAACGTATCCGATCGACTCATCATTTTTTCCGATTATAAAATTATTACCGGCAGGAATTAAATGGCCGGAGAAATTTTTAAAATCTGTTAACTGCCCGTTGACATACAGGTAGAGCATTCCCTCATCAACGTATGTGAATGCAACGTGAGACCATTCATTTAAAGGGATGGCTTTGGTGGCTGTGACTTTAACTATTTCTTCCCCGGCAGCAATTATAATAACAGGTTTTCCAAATTCATCTATCCCGAGGAAATACCCTTTTGTTAAATTTTCACCGAGCTGCATTTTGCCCCAATTTCTTTCCTGGAATATGTTATCTCTAACATCAGCTTCCCATTCCGATTGATGTGCTATGGCTGTCCATTTTGAAATTGAATAAGCACCAGGCGCAACCCAGGCTTCAACAGAAAATCCCAATTCATATTCGGGCATCTTGAATTCAGGATATTCTACCTTTGTATTATAGCCGTCAAAACCTAATGCTGTTCCTGAGATCCCTTTTTTCCAGAGTGTCTTCGGACCTTTAACACTGCAGGCAATGCTTGTTTTCGATTCGTAAGTTATATCTTTAAAATCATAGGGTATTGATTTTGTGGCTTCATCAAAATGCCAAACTAATGCAGGTATAATATTTTCAAATTTTCGAATCGATGCTCCCTCAATTGGTTGGGTGTTTCGTTTTGAAAGTTTAGCATCCGTGAATGTTATAACATCAATACCTTCTTTATTTAATCGAAGAGTTTGAACAGATCGATTAAGAGGATCAATCCAATCATCAAATTTTTTAGTACCAACTCTTATTGTTCTCTTAATCATACCGCTTGGATAAAATGTAAAATATTCATGAACAACACCATCAAATTCAACATTCCCGCCAATTGGTTTAATATGATTACCGAGTTTGAAGTCTGGGAAATAGCGCCAGTGTACAACGATAGAGTCATCATTGCTTTCAATTAAACGAACAAATGAATAGATATTATTTTTGTCGGGACGCTCTTCCGGCCCGTCTCCTGATCTTTCTATAATTTCATCAAAATAAGTTTTGTCGGAATCCTGTTCCAGATATGGCAGATAACTGCTCCCTCGGTTAAATACCACTTTTTGAGTTTTATTTATTTGGATAACCAGATCTGCAAATTCACCGGTTCTTGAATGTTCCTCCCATGGCTCACTATTATGAATTTTGGTATAGTAGGCAAAGAAATTTTCCTGAGCATAAATTCCGGTCGGGACCTGAATAATTATCAATAAAAAAAGCAGTAGTAATCCAAACTTATTCATTTTGTTTTTCCTTTCTCTACAACTATTTAATGAGCAAACATTTATTAGCCAATACTTTATCATCAGCAACCATACGATAATAGTATACCCCACTGGACAACTCAGTACCATCCAGTCGAACGCTATATTCACCACTCTCTTTAAAATCGTTTACTAACATTTCTAGTGTTTGCCCTAGAGAATTATATAAAATTAATTTTACATTACTTGCACTTGGTATTTGATATTCAATAACTGTTGATGAATTAAAGGGATTTGGATAATTCTGCTTTAGTTCGAATGTATTAGTAATCCTCTTTGTTTCTTCAACATCGGTAATTGAAACTAAAACATCCTCTTCATTTGAAAATCCACTCTCCTGTCCCTGTGAGTTTACCGCTGTTACGCGAAAATAATATATTTCACCATTTGTAAAATCAGTGAGATGGACAAACGGCTCAGAGGAAGTGGCTTTTAATTGAGTAGGATGTGATTCCATTCCAAAATATATATTGAAGTGATCAACATCAGTATCCCCAAATTTGTTGAAGATTAATGTTATCCGATCAGAATATGGTTCTAATATTAAGTATGGAACTGCTGCTTTCCCGATCCAGGGAGAACGATGTGTACGGTAAGCGTGATGATCTTCCACAAAATTCATTTCAAAAGCTTTTGAACCATTGGGACGCACTTCAGTTAATTTTGGCAGCCAATATTCAGCCCAATTTATTATTGTGTTTCCGTTAGAAACTCTTTGTGTACTTCCCATCCACCGTGCAAAGACGTCCGGATTTTCTCTATACTCAAACACTTTTATCGCATTCATACTTTGTGTATTTAACTCTAATTCTAACGCACGTGAAAATTCGGGTTGACGATAATTTCCGTTATCAAATAATGTATAATTACCATTTGGCAACACACGGATATCATGCTGATAAGATATTTTATAAGGATCATTCACCCAAATAAATTGATTGTTAACACCGCCCAGCCTCCAAATCTTATCACCAGTTTGTCTATTGATTTTTGTAATCTCGCTAAGATGTCTGCTGGATATTAGAATATGTCCATCATTATCGATTTCAATGGCATTCATGTGGCAAAAATCAATAAATTCTTGTGTTAGATTTTCTTGAATTGCATCGACCACATTAAAGTGATCCAAGCCACACCAGATAAATATCGGATTATCATCTGAATCCATTTCAGCCACATTGTTTTCCAGTACCCAGGCATCCGGATCTCCCCCCTCTACAACTTGGCTCATATCAATCTGGTGTTCGTCATTGAAGATCACGAAATAATGACCATTTTCTAAAACTGTGCATTCATGATCATCAAACCAAAATCCTGGTGGAATATGGTAATTCTTAACAATTGTATAACTTGAATCAAAACCAACCGGACCTTCCCAGATTTCTTCCCATACATTAACTGTCATAATTCCATTTGGTTGAACCTTTAAATTCAAAGGTTCACTTTCGATGCGCCAGTACCATTGCGGTGATCCTTCATTATCAAAGATGATTGAATAGTTAATATTAGTTATAAATATGTAACCCGGATCCGGATTATCATTGATACTGATCTCTACCAAAGGAAAATCTGATGGAACTGATACGCCATCTATAATTACAGGATCATTGCCGTTGCTCTTTTGTAAAACTGATTTGCTATTAGCTCTTGTTTTTTTCTCTCTCTCTTTCATCCTTTTCGAAAACCAGGGAGATAGTGTCTTTGGTGATATTTTAAATTCATAGGCTGTATCAGGGATGAATCGATCATTACCAAATAGCTTTGGCGCCAGTCTAACAAATACTTTTTCGCCGGGTATGTAATTGGTATTAGGTATAAAATTTATTGTCCTTGCATCTGTCGAAACAATTGTTGTCCCCTTAACAACTCCGCTCATCTCACCTCTTACATTAATAAAAGAGTTTAGGTTTACAATCTGTTCGGGAGTTATTTCTGAATAGCGGATGATTAACAAAGTCTCTTTCGGAAGCAGTTTGGAACCAGGTATTGGAAAAAGGTACTGAATACTAATATCGGTTTGCGAAAGTGCAGAGTTGAAAAT
>JBATTD010000848.1:0-2436 GCA_049670345.1 Ignavibacteriaceae bacterium | reverse complement strand
ATACCTTCATAACAAGCCATAGCTATGAACATCTGTCCGTCTTCCGTTTCGTTTATCTCATGAATTGTACATACATTGGGGTGATCAAGGGCTGAAGCAGCACGAGCCTCCTGGATAAATCTTTCCTTTGCCTCTTGATCAGAAGTTAGTGAAGAGGGAAGAAATTTTAGTGCAACCTGACGGTGAAGTTTGGTGTCTTCAGCCTTGTAAACAACACCCATTCCACCCTCACCAAGTTTTTCCAATATTTTATAGTGTAATATGTTTTTGCCGATCATATTTATATTCTAGTTTTTTTCAACTGTGCCAAGATATTTATCCAGCCAAAGCAATGTTTCTTTTACTTGCTCTGTTACAGGGACAGTATGCCCTCCTTCATAAATAATTATTTTCTTATTTTCTTCTTTAGTTCCTAAAAGTTTAAAGAATGGTATTTGTGCACTTTCATAAGGAAAAAAGAAATCATATTTACCATTCAGCATTAAAACCGGCTGAGTAATTCTTGGCAGGAAATTAATTGCTTCTGCTTCAGTAAATGCTTTTTGAAATTGCAGGCCAGCGACTAGCAACACTACTGCTTTAATCCTTTTCTCGACAGCAGGGATAATACCACCCATAGCCCCTCCCCAGCTTGCACCGTAGTAAACAAGTTTATCTGAAATTATATCATCACGGGTTTCAAGATAATCGATAGAGCGGCTGAAATCTTTAGTCCACATAATAATATGATCTTTCCAAAAGTTGGTGAGTGTAGGGTAATCTGAAACGAGATCATCACCACGCTCAAAAGTACTTTTGTAAATCGGGATGAATAAAGCACGCCCGCTTTTTAACAAAAATTCTGTTCGTGCACTTAAACCTAAATCTTTACTTGATCGTGTGTGAATAGCACCGGATCCAGGGAAATAAATTACTGTTTGATAAGGGGGTTTATATTGTTTAGGCATAAACAGATATCCAAACATTCTTTCACCCGAATAAGCAGCATTAAAAGAAATTTTCTGCCGAATCCATTCTCCTTCTTCAATTTCTTCCTCCAATTTAGAATTCATAGGTAATTCGTCATAAGCATACTGATTAAGGATTAATGAAAACCTTTCATCCGAAACCGGTTTTTCATTTAAGTAATCACGATAAGGTAATTCAATTTTACTCTCTAACATATTTTTATCATCTGATCCGTCTATATATTTTATACACCTGAATCCATTAGTCTCAGATCTGTCGAAAGGTGATTGTGCGTAGGCATCATTGAAACCATAAGCCGGATCATTCCAACCCCCGCCTAAAATAAAATTATCATTCCGTGAATCACCATTAAAACACCACTCACGAACATTTCCGGCAAGATTATAAATACCAAATCTATTAAGACTAGTTGAATCATAAACTGATATTGGCCTGTTGGTGCCAAGATTACTTTGGGGAACAATTACAGGACTTGCCCACGTAAATGCTGCTCTATCCCAATGATATATGGTTGGTAAGCTTTTATCTTTAAATTCAGCAAACGCAGCAGCTTCATACCAGCTTATTCCTGAAACAGGAAGATCATCTTCTCCATCTGGATAATCACTTACCTCCCAGGTTGCTGGCCCATACCTTTTTGTTTTATCAACAAATAGATTCATCGCTTTCTGCCAGGATAAATTTTTTCCATTAAGCATGAACGGATATTTCCAGTAAGCAGGGGTTGTATAACCGCCAGCATCAACAAATTCTTTATATTCTTTATTAGAAACTTCAGTTCGATCCATATAAAAATTATCAACAGGAACTAATTTTATTTGCTCCATTCCAGGCATATGTAAACTTGCGGGCGCTGCTTCTATATTGAACCAACTAGCTTCATTAGGTATATAGACCATACCATCAGTAACATTTTTTATCTCAATAAGTTTATAGGTTATCGAATCGTCTACAAAAGAGGATACCCAGATTAGATCATAACCTGTTTGAAAACCTTCCTTCTCAAATTTGATTTGAGAAATTCCTATAGGCAAATAAATACTATCGAATGGAGTTGTTCCAATATATTCCCAGTTTTTTGATGAAGCAGAATATGGTTTAATCGAAACCTTTACTTCAGATGGGACTGTATTAATGCTGACTTTACTGGTGATTTTTTTATAAAGACTTTTGAGTAAGGGATCATCAGGAATAACTTGTTCAATTTGCCGGCTAAGATCATATGCTGCCCATGGTTTGGGCCCTTCTCCTGTCCATGGAATATCTTCGGCTAACTTTACTAGCCGAGGTAAAACTTCCTGGCGGGCATGGTTTTCCCGGTTTCGGTTTTGAATAAAATTATATACTAAAAAAACCAAAATGACTAAACTAATTATTGCCGGTATTAAAAATCCTTTTTTGCGAAATAAAGATTTGCTTTTCTCAAATTTTTCCAATGATAAAGAAGAATCTTGCAACGATTTAAAC
>JBATTD010000847.1:0-1622 GCA_049670345.1 Ignavibacteriaceae bacterium | reverse complement strand
AGAATGTTCTCGCTTACTTTAAATCTGCCATTATTGATTGTTAATGTTGGGAGAAATCCTTCAGCAGTTGCTCCAAGTTTTTTTATATTAAAATCTATTTCCGGGAATGAATCAAATTTCAGCAATTTAGATGTTGTTGAATTTGCATTAACAATTAAATCCAGGTTATTAATCTTGTAAGGAAAGTCTCTGCCAATAGCAGGATCGAATGAAAGAAAATTAGGCAGATCAAATGTTTTTGATTTAATCTTTAAATCTGCAGTAATTTCCTTCTCTATGTTTAATAATAAATAAACGATGTTATTTATCTCTCCATTTAAAAGAAGATCCGTATCACCCGAGATTATCTTCAAGTCCTCCAGGAAAATTTTATCTATTTTTCTAATTAAACTGCCATCAAAGTTCTCTACATACATTATCCCCGGCAGATTAAAAGACATGTTTTCACAAATAATTTGAGCATCTGTTTCATCAGCAACAAATCGCTTTTCCTCTTTATTGTATCGTCCTTTAAACTTATCATAAATAGTAATAGTGCCGTTCAGGCTATCTATAAAATCAATATCAAATACATTATCTAAACCGGCTAACTCACTTTTCATATCCAGTGTCAGATCAATATATGGATTAGCAAAATTGTTGATTGAGAAGAAGCCATTTATATGCCCATCAGGTAGTTCGGCACTTAAATCTTTTATTTCTAATAGAGCCTCAGATAAATCTTTTTTAGTGCCCGAGTTAAATTGCCCGGAAAACTTTAATCCTTTTATTCTTTTTTCAACTTCAGGAATAAAAATATCAACATCACTTAAACCAAAAGAAAGTTCAATAATTGGAATTTCAAGAAATGTATTGCCAGTAATTGAACCTTTCATATAGAAATCCCCCTTCTCAAGCTGAGTAATGCCCTTATCGGATAAAACTAATGATAGGAAACTAAAATCGTGATCGGAGCCATCAATCTTTAAATCAAGCAATCCTTCATCACCAATACTTATTTTACCTTCTAAATCGAATATTGACTCTTCAAACGAAAATCGACTCGGATTAATAAATATCATCTCATTTTCTTCATCAAATGATAAAGATGTTGTAAGATTAACTTTCTTATCAGCTAATAGAGATTTATCAGGATATTTAATTTCAATTATATCTATATCAGTATTAAGTTCACTTAGGATTCTTTTTTCTCTATATGAAAACGATGTATTAAGGTTATTAATTCTAAACTTTGAACTTCTATCTAAAACGTGGTTTTCAAAATCTAGCGTTAAATTTTCTATGAAAAGCTTATCAATACTTAAATCATTTTCAGATTTGCTCTCAATTGCTGTGGAATCCTGACTAATTGATTTTGAATCTGTCTGGTTATCAGTTTTATTCTGAGAAATATTTTCTCTAACTGTTAGTTTTTCTGTTTTTTCTTTTCCAAATGCCCTAAATAGATTCACACTACTATCAGCATAAGTGATCATTCGTATTGTCCCGCCAATGATCTTAACTTTCGATACATTGATTTTCCCACCAATTAAATCCAAAATATTAATCGCGGCGTAAATCTCATTAATTTCTCCAATTGGTATCTCAATCGAATCTCTTTTATTTATAGGATGTTCATAATA
>JBATTD010000846.1:0-8556 GCA_049670345.1 Ignavibacteriaceae bacterium | reverse complement strand
CAACATAAATCTGGGGGTTGTTTTGATGAACGGTATTCAATCCAGTTCAAATTAAAATTAAGTTTACTGGCCATAACAACTGGCAAGAGAACATTGTGGATCGATTAGAAATTTATAATGTTCTCTTTGGCCAAATACCTCTCCCGCTCATCATTTGAATTATATCTCTTACATTCTATCATTGCCAAATATACTTTTTAACCGCCTTGTCTGTTGAACTTATAATTTAAAGATTGTATAATACTTGTATCTTACAACTAAATTTTGGTATCCATGAAAAAGAGTTCTATTGGGAAAGAAGTAGAAGAATTCCACAGCAGTATAGTTGAATTGATTAAAAAGTACCAATTTCGTGATAGGAATGAGATCACATCTTTTGGAATTTCTGTGAGCCAATGTTATGTGTTGGAAACTCTTCACTTTCAAGGTGCGATAACCATGAATAAACTGGCAGAGCAAATGCATTTAACAATTAGCACCATTACAAGGCTGGCAGATCAACTGGAAGGAAAAAATTTAGTAAAGAGGAAACAACACTCCGAAGATTCTCGTGTCCGGATGATTAAATTAACTCCCAAAGGCGAAAAGGTGTTTCTTAAATCATGGGCAAATGTTTTTGAATCTGAAAAGAAGATTTTTGAAAATATTAAACCTGAGCATAGAAAAGTATTACTGTCTTTGCTAAAAGATTTAAACCACTCAGTTGATCAGTGGCAGGGCAGTTGTAAACTAATGAATTAATTTTTTTTACTAAGTCATATCTTATAACAATTTTAGAAAGGGACCGAGAATGAAAAAAGCTTCAGCATTCTTCGTTTTCATCTTCACATTCTGTTTAATGATTCAGGGAACAGCTGTTTCAACGGATCAAACTATTAAGGAATCGATGTTAGTTACAACCGAATGGTTGTCTGATCATCTTGATGATCTATCAATAATAATCTTACACGTTGGTAATAAAGATGAATTTGATGAGACACATATTCCCGGGGCAAGACTCTTTCCAATCAGAGATATTTTTCTGCCACCATCAGAGGACCTTAACCACGAAATTCCATCAATTGCGCAACTCAATAATGTTGTAAGATCAATCGGTATAAATGATGATTCACAGATCATTCTTTATTACAGTGAGGATTGGCTGACCGTTGCAACCCGGGCTTATCTAACACTCGATTACATCGGTCTGGGAGAGCAGACTTCAATTCTTGATGGCGGGCTTGCACAGTGGATTGAGGAAGGTCGTACAACAACAACTGATATTCTTGAATCTTCAGAAAGCAAAATAACATTGCAAATTAATGAAGAGGCACTAGTAGATGTTAATTGGGTGAAAGATAATTTACGAAATCCCGATGTTGTGCTAATCGATGGCAGACCGGAGGAATTTTATGATGGCTCAGAAAAGGAAGATCACATAGCAAAGTTCGGTCATATAACAGGTGCAGTCAGTATTCCATTCCCCGAAATCACAAATGAAGATACCCCGTATAAATTTAAAGACAAACAAGAATTGGAAAAGTTGTTTTTAGAATCCGGAGCCAAACAAGGATCAACGATTGTAGTTTACTGTAATACTGGTGTTTGGGCATCTTTGGTTTACTTCACAGCAAAATATCTCGGCTATGAAACTCATTTTTATGATGGATCGTTTGAGGAATGGACAAAAGATGATACACTTCCGGTAACAGAACCGGTTAAATTAAATAATTAATAACATTGGTAAATTGTATAGTAAATGACTTCAATAGTAAAACGCTTATTCTTAATCAGCACCCCGAGAGCTGCTGACGAAAAAACAGCTCAACCATACCTGAACCCTTACCTGGCTGGAATAGGATTGGGCATTGTACTGCTTTTAGCATTCATGATAATGGGGCGTGGAATAGGAGCATCCGGTGGATTTACTTCGATGCTTACAGCAGGGGTTAATTCTGTTGCCCCAGAATATGCTACTCAAAATGAAATGTACTCATCCTACATTGGTGATGGTGAGCGAAGCCCGCTAACGGATTGGCTTGTGTTTGAACTTATTGGTGTGGTAATAGGTGGTTTTATCTCGGGCCTTTTTGCAGGAAGAATAAAAAAGACTGTGGAAAGAGGACCAGGAATTTCTTCGAAAGGAAGGTTAGCACTTGCGTTTTTCGGAGGAACATTGATGGGCTTCGCTGCAAAAATGGCGCGGGGCTGTACAAGCGGACAGGCATTAACCGGGGGGGCACTAATGAGTGTTGGAAGCTGGATATTTATGATCGCTATCTTTATTGGTGCTTATGCTTTTGCTTACTTTATGAGGAGGCAATGGATATGAACGCACCATTTTACAAACTCCATCTTTTCAGCCACGATTTCAGCTTGATAGTTGCACTTGTTATAGGTATTGGTTTTGGCTTCTTCCTTGAAAGAGGAGGATTGGGAAGTTCTACTAAATTGGCTGCCCAATTTTATTTTAAAGATCTCACCGTATTTAAAGTTATGTTCACAGCTATTATAACTGCAATGCTTGGATTGTACTGGCTTTCCTGGTTTGGCTTTCTCGATCTAACACTTGTTTATGTAAACCCAACTTATATTCTTCCTCAACTTTTAGGAGGGCTGATATTCGGTGTTGGATTCGTAACTGGCGGATTATGCCCGGGTACTTGCCTGGTGTCTACATCAACCGGTAGAATTGATGGGATGTTTACCTTGATAGGAATATTCTTTGGTATTTTTGTGTTCGGCGAAACAGTTTCTTTCCTTTATGATTTCCTCTACTCTACATCTGCCGGTCAGATAACTATTCCGCAATTGTTGAACCTTCCGCATAGTGTTGTACTATTACTTATAGTAGTGTTGGCAATTGCCGGATTTGCAGGTGCTGAAGCAATTGAGATAAAATATTCTGCCAAAGAGAGGTGAGGTTTAGTTGAAAATGAATTCTAATAAATCACTTATAAAAATTTTAATGCCGATCGCAATTTTACTTGCATTACTTGCGGTTGTTGCAGGCAGTCCTCATAAAATCACAATCCAACCCGTAAACATAAACGAAGAGTTTGAGATAGAAGGAAAATCTGCAAAAGTTATTGATGTTCAGGAATTGGCAAAATGGATAATGGATAAAAGAGATGACTTTTATCTTGTTGATACCAGAGTGAAAAATGAATTTGAGGAATATCATATACCTTTTGCATTAAGTAGTTTCGGTAGAGAATTGCCGAATACATCAATCGAAAAAAAAGCAGCAATTATTATTTATGATAAGAGCAGCAGGTATTCTATTGAAAAACTAAAACCTTTAATAGATAATAGAAAAGAACAAGCCTACGTACTCAAGGGAGGAATGAATGAATGGATTAACAAAATACTCTTCCCGGATTTAAGGGGTAATAGCGATTTGAGTGAAGAAGAAATGGAAAAGATCCACAAAACGAGCACTTACTTTGGTGGAAAGCCAATCCTTGATAATGAACGTCCTAAAAGAAAATATAAAAGAGAAGGATGCTAAGTAGTTTTATTTATAAATTCATTACACCAACCCACGAAACATTGTGGAATCAAGCATGATTCAAATTATAATTAGAGCAGCAATAAAGGATGATCTAAAAGCGATCAAATCTTTACTCGAAAGCGCTTCTCTTCCTTCTGTTGATATCGAAAAACATTTGTTAAATTTTTTAGTATTGGAAAATGTGAGAAACATAATAGGTACAATAGGAATGGAGTTGTATGGAGATACAGCGCTCCTCAGATCTTTGACTGTAGAGAAGAATTATCGGAATAAAGGTTTCGGGCAAAAGCTTTACTACGCTTTGAAATCAAAGGCAGCAAAAATAAACGTTATTAATATTTACCTTTTAACAGAAACAGCTGAAGGATTTTTTAGCAAGGAAGGCTTTCAGAAAATAGCACGCGAACAGGTCCCGCATTCAATCAAGCAAACGTATGAATATAGTACCCTCTGCCCGGAAGGAGCAGTTTGTATGGTTAAAAAGCTAAATGAAGAAACGTCATTGATCCCCAAGTAAATTTTAATAAATGCTAAAAACCTATTCAAAGGAGTAAATTATGAGTTTCAATGCAGTGCAGAAAACTCTAACATTCAAGCAGCTAAACAATGCAGAACCGAAAGAAGTATTCCCGCTGCTATGTCCTGTAAGAGAAAAAGATTGGCTCGATGGATGGGACTATAAAATGATTTATTCAAAATCAGGGCTGATTGAAAAAAATTGTGTTTTCTCAACTTCATATCCTGGCGAAATGGATACAATATGGCATGTAACACAGCACAATCCGGAAAAGTTTGAAGTGGAATTTTTAAGAATTACACCGAAAGAAAATATTGTGAGAATAAATGTTAAATTAACTCCGGTTGGAAATAACAAAACTGAAGCTGAGATCGTGTATCAGTATACAGGACTAGGCCAAAAGCAGAATGAATTTATAAACAGTAAATTAGAATCAAAGTTTGAAGAGTCAATGAGATGGTGGGAGAAATCTATAAATCACTATCTGGAAACAGGAAAACTGTTAAAGAAATAAAGCCGCACTAAATTTTGTTATGGAATTAATTAAAATGTAAACGATGGAAATAAACACACAACAGATAAAAGCAGAAAACTTTTTGGCACTGCATAAACAGGATAAACTTCTTGTACTGCCGAATATCTGGAACCCGATAGGGGCTCGTATTTTGGAGGCAAAGGGATTCCCTGCGGCAGCTACGGCCAGTGCTGCCATTTCATCATCTTTGGGTTACCAGGATGGTGAAAAAATTAAACTCTCAACTCACCTGGATATTATTGAACGGATTGTTAAAAGCGTTGATATACCCGTTACTGCCGATATAGAAGGCGGCTATGCTTCTGGAGTCAGCGAGTTGAAAGAATCAATAAACCAGATTATTGATACAGGAATAGCGGGCATAAACATAGAAGACAGTGTGGATAAGGAAGGTTCTTTAAGAAATATTGAAGAGCAATGTAAACGTATTGCAATAGTGAGAAAGATTGCTAACGAAAGAGAGTTTCATTTGGTAATAAATGCAAGGATAGATTGCTTTTTAACCGGTAATGAGAAACCCGTAGCAGATGTGATTGCAGAAGTCATTAGAAGAGCTGAGGAATATTTAAACGCCGGTGCTGACCTTGTTTACCCTGTCGGTGTCCTGGATTTAAAGACAATTACTGCTTTACGAAAAGAGATATGCTCGCCAATAAATATTTTGGGCTCTCACAGGACAATACCGCTAAAAACCATGCAGGAGATTGGTATAAACCGGGTTACATTCGGACCATTTCTTTTTAGATCCGCTTTGAAAAAATTTGTTAATATAATTGAGAAACTGGGTGATTTAGGAAAATACGAAAGCTTTAGCGATGACACATATTCCTATGCCGAAGCATTACGGTATTTGAGAGAAGAAAAGGAATAACTATTACTTAAACATTTTTATTAAGGAGCAAAAAAATGAGCAAAGTAAATATTGAGGAAAAGCTTTCTCTTTTTAGTGAATATTGGGATCCAAAAATAGTGGGGGAACTTAACGGGCAGTATGTAAAGCTGGTAAAGTTTAAAGATGAGTTTGTATGGCACAAACACGATAATGAAGATGAGATGTTTTATGTACTGAAGGGAAAGTTCAATATGGAATACAGAGATAAAACGGTAGAGATAAATGAAAATGAATTTGTAATAGTACCGAAAGGGATTGAACATAGACCTGTTGCTGCCGAAGAAGTATCTGTAATGCTCTTCGAACCTAAAACAATCCTGAATACCGGTGATACACGTAATAAGTTTACAAAGGAACGAATACAAAAAATATAATAATAGAAGCATTTGAAGATGAAGAAAGTTGTTATAATAGGAGGGGGATTTGGCGGCCTTGCTGCTGCGAAAGATCTGGCAAAGCATAACTTTGATATTACCATTATAGATAAGACCAATCACCATTTGTTTCAGCCGCTTTTATATCAGGTAGCAACAGCATCACTTTCACCTGGCGACATAGCTAATCCAATCAGGTCTATTCTCGGTGGCAGTCACAACGTAAAAGTTGTTATGGCCGAAGTAACATCAATTGATATAGAAAACCGGGAAGTAAAATTTAACGGCACATTGCTTGTATTTGATTACTTGATAATCGCAGTGGGTAACAGTCATACTTATTTCGGTAATGAAGGATGGGAAAAATTCGCGCCCGGCTTAAAAACACTTAGCGATGCATTGAAGATAAGGGAAGGTGTTTTACTCTCGCTTGAAGCCGCAGAGCGATTGACCGATAAAAGCAGGCTCGAAGAATACCTGAACTTTGTTATTGTCGGCGGCGGTCCCACAGGCGTTGAGCTTGCCGGAGCCATTGCGGAAATAGTAAATAAAAACTACATTAAAGATTTCAGGAATATTAATAGAGAGATGACCAAAGTCTACCTGGTAGAAGCAATGCCGAGACTGCTGCTGGCTTTCCCCGAAAAACTTTCAACCAAAGCACACGATGAACTAAAATACCTGGAAGTTGAAGTTCTTCTAAACAGGCGGGTGACCGGTATAGATGAGAACGGTGTTCATCTCGGTAAAGATTTTATAAAAACAAAAAATATAATCTGGGCTGCAGGTAATAAAGCATCACCGCTTTTAGAAACTCTCGGTATTGAACTGGACGGATCGGGAAGGGGGATAGTTAACCCGGATTTAAGCATTAAAGATGATCCCGATATTTTCATTATAGGCGATGCAGCCGCATGCGGGGATGAAAAAGGAAAATATCTGCCCGAGCTTGCACCCGTGGCGATGCAGCAGGGGCGTTATGTTGCAGGAATTATTTCAAAGGAAATTAACAGTATAGCCAGGAAAAGATTTAAGTATCGCGATAAAGGCGCCCTCGCTACTATCAGGAAAGGTAAATCTGTTGCGGTTATTAAGGGATTAAAGCTTAGCGGTTTGATTGCCTGGTTAACGTGGTCTTTTGTGCACATAATGTACCTGATTAACTTCAGGAACAGGATAAGAGTTATGGCTGAATGGGTATGGTATTTTATAACAAACAGACCCGGGATCAGACTAATAATTAAGAAATCTAATAAGGATCTTAAATCATGGATAGCATGATCAGGAGAAATTAGTTGCCGTGAATAATCAACAATTGAATAAAAACAATTACATTCTAATCTTTTTAAGGAAAGTGGAAGAAAACTAAGTGGTTTGCTTTGCCATATTTCTTTCTCCCCAAAAAATCGGAGGACGCTTATTGCGCTTCTTACTTCTTTAAATTAATTTACACTGAAAAAGAGGAGAAAAAAATGACAGGGAATATCTTAATAATAATCGGGGCGGCAATAACAATTATATGGGGCGTGGCCCACCTCTTCCCTACAAAATCAGTTGTTAAGGGATTTGGAGATATATCTTCCGATAATAAAAACATTATTGCAATGGAATGGATTATTGAAGGTGTAAGTTTAATTTTTATAGGTATTGTAGTTTTAGGAGTAAGTTTTATTGATGCCGCCTCTGATACTGCGGCTTTTGTATTCATTGCTTCTGCAGGCATTTTAATTGTACTGGCACTTGTTTCTCTATTTACCGGCTTTAATGTGAACTTCTTACCCTTTAAACTTTGTCCTGTACTATTCACAACCTCCGCAATATTAATTCTGTTAGGCTACCTTTTTTTGAAATAAAGATATGCTGGTGACTGATGAATGCAAATATTGATAATGAAAACTTAGATATAGATATCCTACAAACAACCAGCCAGCTTAGTTTAGCAAATCGCTGGGATCATTTCTTAAAGCGCATGGGAATTAACCGTAGCAGGAACAGGATTAAACCGGGACTTTATGCACTCGGCAATGCAAATCCAAAATCACAAATTTTTGTTACAGCAAATTACACGTTAAGCTTCGATGCATTGCGAACAGCACTGGACGGAACAGACTGCTATATTCTTGTTCTTGATACAAAAGGTATAAATGTTTGGTGTGCGGCCGGCAAAAGAACATTTGGAACAGATGAATTGGTTAAGCGAATTAAATTAACAGGGTTATCCAGTGTAACAAAAAGAAAAACACTCATCCTGCCTCAGCTTGGCGGACCCGGAGTTGCCGCGCACGAAGTGAAAAAGCTTTCGGGATTTAATGTAGAGTACGGACCTGTACTTGCAAATGATTTACCCGAATATCTCAAAACGCACAAAGCCACACCGGAAATGCGGCAGGTATATTTTAACTTGAGTGATCGGTTAATTTTGGTGCCTACAGAAACTATTCAAGCCCTTTTGCTAATTCTTGTTTTGGCTATCCCAATATATTTTATTAGCGGGCTGCTACCAGCATTGGCAATAGTAGCAGCCGTTCTTGCCGGTGTTGTACTGTTTCCTATTCTGCTTCCCTGGATCCCCACACCCCATTTCAGTACAAAAGGTTTTATACTTGGTGTCTTGATAGCGCTGCCCCTTGCAATTATTGAATATTTTGGTAATCCCGGTATGGTTATGTGGCAGAGAGCGGGCTGGGCTTTAACTTACATTTTAATTCTTACGCCGGTTACAGCATACCTTGCATTGAGTTTTAC
>JBATTD010000845.1:0-5379 GCA_049670345.1 Ignavibacteriaceae bacterium | reverse complement strand
AAATAAAGCTGCTGGAAAATTAACTGTGAGAAAAGACAAACAGTACATTATAAAATTATTAGATAAGAATGGAAGTGAAAATTCATCACCAATAAGTTACTATGTTCAGGCATTATACGATGCATATCCCACCATCGAAATGATTGCGCCAAACATGAATATTCCTCTTGCAAATGATAACAGGGTTAATCTTATTGCAGACGTTGCCGATGATTATGGTTTTTCTAAACTCATTCTTAATTACCGGCTTTCAGCTTCAAGGTACGAAACGCCGCATAAGGATTTTCGTAAACTGGAAATTCAATTACCACCTTTGAAGAAAGAGATTCCAGTTAATTACATATGGAACTTATCTCAACTCTCATTAGGAGTGGATGATGTTGTAAGCTATTACCTCGAAGTTTTTGATAATGATAATATTAACGGACCAAAATCTGCCAAAACCTCCATCTTCACTGTAAGGGTTCCTTCTCTCGATGAAATACTTGCGGAAGCTGATAAAATTCAATCACATACAGAAACTGAACTGGAACAAACATTAAAAGAAGCTGAGGAACTTCAGCATGAATTGCAGGAACTTGATCAGGACCTTAAAAAAGACGAGGAAAAATTAACCTGGGAAGAAAAGGAAAAAATTGAAGATTCATTAGAAAAATTTGAAGAACTTCAGCAAAGAATTGAAGATATGAGTGATAAGCTTCAGGAAATGCGAAACGATCTTCAACAGAATGATCTTCTATCGGAAGAAACGCTTGAGAAATATATGGAACTGCAAAAACTGATGGATGAACTTACGAGCGAAGAAATGAAAAAGGCAATGGAGAAACTTCAAAATACCTTGGAGCAGTTAAATCGTGAGATGACACAGGAACAGCTTCAGAATATGAAATTGGATGAGGAAAGATTTAAGAAAAGTATTGAGCGGACATTGAATCTTTTAAAGCGAATTCAAATAGAGCAAAAAATTGATGAGCTTCTGAAAAGAACTGAAGAACTTATTACGGAGCAAGAAGAGCTTAAAGAACAAACTGAACAAAGTGATCCATCAAACCAAAATGAAAAAAATGAATTAGCGCAGAAGCAAAAGGATATATCTGATAAATTAGAAAAGCTTGAAGAGCAAATGAAAAACCTGGATGAGAAAATGAGCGAATTGGAGGATATGCCAAAGGAAGAACTTGAACAGGTTATGGAAGACTATGAAAAACAGAAAAATGAAGAATTATCCGAACAAGCATCTCAAAACATTCAGCAAAATAAAATGCAGAACGCAATGCAGCAGCAGCAGCAGATATCAGAAAATATGAACAAACTAAACCAGCAAATGCAGGAAATGCAAAATTCGATGATGATGCAGAATCAAATGCAGACTTTTACCGATATGATGAGGATACTTGATAACCTGCTTGAGCTTTCAAAGATGCAGGAAGAACTGAAAAATGAAACTCAGAATTCAGAACCAAATTCATCAGCGTTTAATGATAATGCCGAGCAACAGGAAAAACTGAAAAGTAATCTTTCAAATCTTGTGAATCAGATGGAGAAACTTTCGCAAAAAACTTTTGCCATTTCGCCGGAGATGGGTAAAGCTTTAGGTGACGCCAACAAACAAATGCAGCAGTCCATTCAATCGTTGCAAAATCGTAATGGTTCGTTTGCTGCTATTACACAAGGTGAAGCAATGATGCATTTGAATCAAGCAGCATCTATGATGAAAGGTTCGATGGAATCAATGATGCAGGGCGGAGGGCAGGGTGGAATGATGTCGATGATGCAGCAGTTGCAGCAACTTTCATCACAGCAAATGAATTTGAACAGTCTTACTCAAATGCTACAGCAAATGCAGCAGGGTCAGTTATCTCCCCAGCAGCAGGGAGAGTTGCAAAGATTAGCTCAGCAGCAGGAAATGATAAAAAAATCTCTGGCAGAGTTGAATGAAGAAGCAAAAATTTCCGGTGAGTCGAAAAAACTTCCCGCTGATCTGGATAACATTTTGAAGGAAATGCAGGAAGTATTGACGAACATGAAAACCGAAAGACTTGATGATAAACTTGTACAAAAGCAGGAGCAGATATTATCAAAGCTGCTCGATGCACAGCGCTCGATAAATGAAAGAGATTTTGAAAAGAAAAGAAAATCAAATACGGGTGAGAATTTTGTAAGGCAATCGCCTTCTGATAGAAACTTATCGTCGGATAAAGGCAAAGAAAAATTAAAAGATGAATTGAACAAAGCTATACAGGAAGGTTATGCTAAAGATTATGAAGAATTAATTTTAAAGTATTACGAAGCTATTCAAAAGGAGGATATGAAAAAATAATTTATCACTTTCGTCCTTCCGGTAAACTTACCTACAAATATTTTTATTATAATTACAACTGCAATTTTAAGTTATTAGTTTTTTACAAATTCGTTTTATTTTTACATTAAAACATTTCTCCTAATGACTGAACTGATAGATAATACTTTTAAAATACTTGCAAAAGTTACTAACAGCAAAACCGGGTTTCTGATCAGATTCAATAATTTTGAATCTTATGTCTTGTCTTTTGTTGGCGGCAACCCTGTTAAGTTTGAAGAATTCAACCAGTCCCTTGCGCATCTGCACCGAAGCACAGGAATTGATTATGACTTGGTTGAAAACCTTCCTGTTTACAAATCCATACTTAATGAACTTGGTGTGCATTCAAGTTTTATTCAGAATGTTTATTCAATTAATGAACAAAATGATTCAGTTTATTTGGTTCTTTTCTCAGATGAGATTAATAAGCTTTTGCACTCTGAAAATAATGCTTGTATGTCTATACTTAACATTCTCAGTAACCAGGTAAAAAAATATTATTATGAAACCCTGAGCAAAGAATCTTTATTACCGTTTGCCGATTTAAAGGTTGATGCTGACGCAATAGTGGAAAACTGGGAAGAGAATTTTAAGAATCTTCTTCAAATTTCGAACGATTTAATTTTTATACTTGATAAAGAGGGATGTTTCTTAAAGGTAAATGATTCAGGCGCTTTACTACTGGATCATACCCAAAGAGAATTACTTGGTAAACATTTTTTAGAGTTAGTTCCTGCAAAAAAAAATATCGAAGTATCAGAAGCAATGAGTAAAATGCTGCAATTGGATAAGGTCATTAAATTTACTACAAACTTAAAAACCAAACTGGATAGACTTGCATCATTCGAGATAACCGGGCGGACTATTAAAAGAGATGGGAAAGTAATCGGAATGCTTGGCATAGGTAATGATATATCAAAGACGAAAAAATATGAAGATGAATTGATAAAGTTAAAACCTAAATTAAAAGAATCTCAACGTTTGATTTCTCTGGAAAGAGCACGACTTTGGCAGCAGAGCTCTTTAATCGAAGAACTCGACAGACTTAAGAGTGAATTTGTTTCCAATATCTCACATGAATTCAGAACACCGTTAGCTTCAATCATTGGATTTTCAGAAACGATAGTTTCCGATCCCGATCTTCCCGAAGAAATGAAATTGGAGTTTAACAAAGTAATACTTAATGAAGGAAAACGATTGGCAAAATTGATAAATGACGTGCTGGATATTTCCAATATTGAAGGCGGTAAAATAATACTGAATAAAATTAGTTTTGATTTGGTAGAGTTGTTAAAGGAGGTTGTGGAACCCAACAGGGAAAGTGCACTAAAAAAAAGAATCGTACTCGAATTTGAATATCCCAAAGATCCAATATTATTAGAAGCTGATAAAGAAAAAATAAAACAGTTATTCGAGGCTTTAATAAACAATGCGATCAAATTTACCAATGAAGACGGAAGAGTAAAAGTCCTTGTAAACAATTTATTTAAAGAAGTAGAAATTATAATTAGTGATACAGGAATTGGAATACCGGAGAAAGATTTACCGTATATTTTTCAAAAATTCTATCGTGTAAGTCGTCCTGGTACAGAAATTCCTGGCACAGGAATTGGCTTAGTTTTTGTAAAACAAATGATTGATATACACAAAGGGATGATCTCCGTTCAGAGTGAAATAGGAAATGGAACGACCTTTGTAGTAAAATTTCTCAAGAGCTTTAAAGTAAAAAACTGAGGTTTACATTTGAATAAGTTGATATTTATTGTCGATGACGAGCAGGCAATATCCAAGTTACTCTCCTTTTGGGTGAAAGAAAAATGGTTATATGAGGTGGAAGTATTTTCCAACAGTGAAGCCATGTTGAAAAGACTGAGCGCCAAACCGGATTTAATACTGTTAGATATCATGCTTCCGGGTTTGGATGGAGTGGAAACTTTGAAGAGAATTAAGCAAATTGATGAAAATTTACCGGTAATTATGTTATCTGCACAAGGTAGCATCGAAGTAGCAGTAAAGTCTCTTCGATACGGGGCTTATGATTATTTTCCCAAACCAATCGACCAGCAGCGACTTGAACTTGCCATAAAAAACGCAATAAAAAACTATGATTTAACACGTGAAATTCAGAGTCTGAAAGAAAATGTTCAGCGCGAATTCAGCTTCGATAATATTATTACCGCTGATGGTAAAATGCAGGATGTTTTCCGTTTGGTTACCAAGGTTTTGACTAACGATATAACGGTTTTGATTTACGGCGAAAGCGGAACAGGTAAAGAGTTGATTGCTAAGGCAATTCATTATAATGGTAACAGAAAAGATAATCCGTTTATAGTTGTAAATTGTGCATCAATACCTCGAGAACTTTTAGAGAGTGAATTATTTGGTCACGAAAAAGGATCCTTCACTGGGGCACATCAACGCAAATTAGGAAAGTTTGAATTAGCTAACGGTGGCACAATATTTTTGGATGAAGTTGGTGAACTTGAAATGCTGCTTCAGGCAAAACTTCTTCGCGTAATTCAGCAAAGAGAATTTGAAAGAGTTGGTGGAAGCGAATTAATAAAAACCAACGTTCGGATTATGTCGGCCACCAACAGAGATTTAAAACAGGCGGTTGAAAATAAAGAATTCAGAGAAGACCTTTATTATCGATTAAATTCTTTTCCAATATACATTCCGCCTTTAAGACAAAGGAAGGGAGATATTTTAGTTTTAACCGCACACTTTATATCAGAGCTCAGCAAAAAATTAGGCAAAGAAGTTAAAGGATTTACAAAAAGAGCTTTAAAATTAATTTATGAATACGATTGGCCGGGTAATATTCGTGAAATGGAAAATACCATTGAACGATGTATTATTATTGCAGAAAATGAGGTGATCGATGTGGAAGATCTTCCGCCTCATCTAAGAACTGCAGAAAAGATGGCTTCCGTTGATTATGCCGGACCACTCTTTACCGATGACACGATAGTACCGTTTGAGAAACTTAAAGAGGAATCGATAAGGCACGCACTTAAAGTTACAAAAGGCAACATTGT
>JBATTD010000844.1:0-10943 GCA_049670345.1 Ignavibacteriaceae bacterium | reverse complement strand
CTATCATTCAGAAATGTTTTTTAATAAAATAGGAAACAAGTAAATATTAGTCAGTTTTAAAGCAATAAAATATTAACTAAAATGAAACGCATCTTTATTTACATTTATTTTTCTTTTACAGTTATTCTTCTATCTATATCCTGCAGAGAAGAGATTATAGCACCGGATAATTTTGCAACTACTGTTAATGAACCAATCCTTATAAATGAATCTAACTCCTACTCATTTATTATCAATGCTGAAAATATTTCCATCGATGTAGTAAATAACACCAACTTTAGTGCAAATACATCAAGAGTTTCAATTACAATTGCCGATTACTCTTCCGGTTATGTAAGTGTTAGAATAATTGATAAACAATCAAATAACAGGTTCAGTTATTTTGGGAACGATGACCAAGACTTTTTTACTGAATCACTTAATGGTTATGTGCCTGCCTCCGTTGGAATTAAAGCTGTCGATTTTAGCGGTAAATTAAAAATCGAATTGAACAGAACTTTTTGATTCCTGTTATCTACTTTTAATATCACAGTTTTGAACCGTATTTTGCACACTAAATTTTATAAGATAAATTATCAGGACGAATTTATATATGAAATATTTCTACTTTTTATTATTCACAGTTGTTGTAAATTTATATTCGGGTTTTGCACAGCAGGCATCGGATTATTTCCCACAACAAGCAGGATTTATTTGGAAGTATGAATTATCACCTCTCGATTCATTAAACAATCCTATTGATTCACTTACGATTTTCAGAGTTGATTCATTTGCGACAACTGCAGACTATCAAGGTAAACTGGCAAACCTAGTACTTACAAAAGAAGGACCTGTAGCGGCAATTAATTTTTTACCCTACAACGATTCACTTTATTACAATTTTGATGGAAGTGATGCTTATGAATATGCCCAGGTGGGAAGACTCGAAATATTTTTAGCTGCCATTGATTCAATTTTAGCTGATAGTTCTTTCAGTTTTCTCGACATGTTTTTATCATTTGAGGGCTGGTATTCCCTCTACAGATTTGATGAAAGTGTAAACCAGGATTATAATTTATACTCGATCGATACTACTATCACAATAAGTAGTACCGAGATTCCGCTGCGTTTTGAGCTAATAGGAACTCGTTTACAGGATGAAACTTTAAATACAGATATCGGTACATTTGATTGTAAAAAATTCCTGATTGAAAGAGGAATCAGTTTCCTTATTTTTCCACCGCCTCCACTTCCACCAATTGTTATTCCTATTGCTTTTGTTAATGATTCAATTTGGATTGCACAGGGTAATTGGATCGTTCAAAGTATTATCCCGACTACGGAGATTGATCTAACCTTGGTAGGCGGGGGTATTTACTTTTTGCCAGGTTTGCAATCTAAAATAATTGCTGACATTACCGAAGTTAATGATGACTATTCTGTCCCGATTGAGTTAAATTTATTTCAAAATTATCCAAATCCGTTTAACCCATCAACAAAAATAAGATTTGTAATTTCAGATGTAGGCCCAGGTTTTGGATTGAGTACCAGTTTAAAAGTATATGATATTTTAGGAAACGAAATCATAACTCTAGTTAATAAATATTTACCTGTTGGTGAATACGAATTTACATTTTCCGCCATAGGCGGACCCGCCTCAGGCGGAGATGCTTCAGAACTTTCCAGCGGTGTATATTTTTATCAGCTAAAGGCAGGCAGTTTTGTCGTTACAAAAAAGATGGTTTTGATACGATAATTTCAGGATTTATATTTGTGATATTTTTATAGTTGTTAGAAATTGTTATTTTAACACAATTTTTAATTTGTACTATAAATTTTTAACCATTTGATGGGGGATAATGCTTATGCTATCCGGTATCGAGAAAAATTTTAAATTTCTTAATAAAGTAGAAACGATTTCACTTCCCGTTCGTGCAGATATTGAGGATAAGTATAAATGGGATCTTACCCATATATACTCTAAAAATGAGGAGTGGGAAAAAGATTTTTCCTGGATTGAAAAAAACCTGAACGGGTATGATCAATTCAAAAGGAAGCTAAATTCTGGCGCAGATACTTTATTAGCTTGTTTAAAATTTGATAACAGCATAGCGATTAAACTTGAGCGGCTCTATCTTTATGCTATGCTTGCCAAAGATAGCGATTTACGGGAGAATACCTACCAGGCAATGGATGACAGAATAAAATCTTTATACGCCAAAGTTTCTGCAGTCAGTTCATTCATCAAACCGGAACTGCTTGAAATTGATAGTGATGAATTATTACAGATGATAGATTCGAATAATGAGCTTAAAATTTACAAACATAATATTGATGATCTTTTAAGAACCAAAGCCCATTCACTTTCAAAGCAAGAGGAACAAATTTTAGGCCTCGCAACTGAGATAGCTCAAACTCCTTATAATAGCTATTCAATGTTTACTAATGCCGATCTTAAATTTGCAATGGTTAAGGATAACAATGGAAATAATGTTGAGATGTCGCATGGAAGATTTTATGCAGCGATGCATTCTAAAGATCGTGAATACAGGGAAAGAGCATTTAAATCATATCATGGTCCATATGAAGATTATGTAAATACATTTGCATCACTTTTTAACGGGAACCTTAAAACAAATATCTTTTTTGCCAGGGCTAGAAAATATAAATCTGCGCGCGATGCAGCGCTCGATAAAAATAACATTCCGATTTCGGTTTATGATAATCTGGTCGATTCGGTTAATCAAAATCTTGCTCCTTTGCATAGATGGGCTGGGTTGAAAAGAAATCTTTTGGAAATTGAAAAATTAAGACCTTATGATGTTCACGTTACTGTTTTTAATATTTCACAAGAAAAGATATATCATTACGAAAATTCAAAAGAGATTGTTCTTAATTCATTAAAAATAATGGGAGATGATTATTTAAATTCCACACAGCTTGCTTTCGATAACAAATGGATTGATGTTTATGAAACACAGGCGAAGAAGAGCGGTGCATACTCTTCCGGAACAACTTACGGTGTGCATCCTTACGTTCTTCTTAACTGGACTGACCTTTTGAATGATGTGTTTACGCTTACACACGAGATGGGACATAACATGCATTCCTATTACACAGGAAAAACACAACCATTTCCGTACGCAAACTATTCAATATTTCTGGCGGAAGTTGCATCAACATTTAATGAATCTTTACTTCTTGATTATCTTACAAAAAATGCTGAGAGTGATGATGAAAAGCTTTATTTACTTGAAAAGTATCTTAACAATATAACATCAACATTTTACCGCCAGGTAATGTTTGCAGAATTTGAAAAAATAGTTTATGATAAAGCAGAGAGCGGGCAAGCGTTAACTCCCAATGTGTTATCTATGTTATACAAGGACATTTACCAAAAATATTGGGGAACAGAGATGACAGTTGGTGAAGATGAAAAATATACCTGGGCAAGAATTCCGCATTTTTACTATAACTTTTATGTTTATCAATACGCTACAGGATTTGCCGCTTCTGAAGTCTTGACAAAAAAAGTTAAAACGGAAGGTAAACCTGCAGTTGAAAAATATTTGAATTTCCTGAAAGCAGGCAGTTCTGATTACCCAATAAACATTTTGAAATCTGCTGGTGTAGATATGAATTCCCCTGAGCCAGTGTTTGCAGTATCTGCAAAGATGAATGAAATTTTAGATGAGATAGAAAGTGTACTTGCGGTCAGATAAAATTTAGCCAATCTTATGAAGCGAGTTCAAATTGATCAGGGTGAGTTCTCCGCTTGGGCGGACTGACAAAAATAGAAAAATATATACATATGCAAAGTAATATTAGTTAGACCATATCAATAAAGGTTAATACAAAATGAAGATATACGATAAAAAAGAATTGAATGAATACTATCAGTCGCTTACTTACGATGATATAAGTTTAGTTCCAACTGAAATAAGCAGGATAAAATCCAGAAAAGAAACTGAAACATCTACTGAATTTTTGCAGGAGAAATTACTTCAGCCCGTTTTATCAAGCCCGATGGAATCAGTTACGGGATTAGATATGGCTAAAGAACTTACAAACCTGGGTTGTCTCGGTATCCTTAACCGCTTCGATTCTTCATTAAAAAAAATATTGGAAGATGACAGCAATGGCAAGGAAATAAAAGCTGTTTCTGTTGCACTCAATACAGCTATTGATGTAATAGAAAAACTTGCAAGCCACAACTATATTATTTGTATTGATACAGCAAATGCAAATAATCACGAAGTGCTGCACAAGGCAGAAGAGATTAAAAAAAGATTTAATGTAAGATTAATTGTTGGAAACATTGCCCATGGTGCAACGTTAACTCAATTGGAGAGTGCAGGTGCCGATGCGGTAAGAGTAGGAATTGGCAGCGGGAGTGTTTGCACTACAAGCATTCAAACAGGAATTGGTATCGGACAGGTAACATCCTTGCTGGATGTTTTATTTGCTCGTGAGGAGAAAAAACTAAACATAAAAATAATTGCAGACGGCGGAATAAAAAGTCCGGGAGATGTTGTAAAAGCAATTGCGCTGGGTGCCGATGCTGTTATGCTTGGAAGAATGCTTGCGGGCACAAAAGAAACACCCGGTGATGTAATAAAATATGATGATCAGCTGTGGAAAAAATATCGTGGATCAGCTTCTTTTGGTGTAAAGATGAAAAATGAGTTCATCGAAGGTGAAGAAACTATGGTGCCATATAAAGGTGTTGTTCAAAATGTGATTGATGGAATATCGGATGGTTTAAAAAGCTCTATGAGTTATATGAATTGTTTAAATCTTAATGAATTAAGAGAAAAGAATTCATTTACAATTCTTAGTAACAGTTCATATCTGGAAAGACTACCAAAAAAATAGTAATTTTATATTTAATTAAAATTAATTAGTTGGAGAGGACAATTATGCACAAAAATAGTATAGAGTTACTAAATAAAGCAGTGGCAGATGAAATGCTGGCGATTCATCAGTATCTGTATTTTCATTTTCATTGCGATGATCAAGGATATGATTTATTAGCCGGATTATTCAAGAAAACTGCCATCGAAGAAATGGGCCATGTCGAAACATTGTCAGAAAGAATACTTTTTTTGAAAGGTGATGTGGAAATGAAGGTTGGTGGAGAAGTTCAAAAATTGCATGAACCAAAAGAAATGGTAAAATGTGCAGCGCAAATGGAAAGTGAAAGTGCAAGAGATTATAATCTTTGGACTAATGAATGTTCTAAGAATGCTGATTCAGCATCTAAAAAAGTTTTTGAGGATCTTGTTTTAGATGAAGAACGTCATTATGATCAGTTTGAGACTGAAATGGGAAATATGGAAAAATTTGGAGAGCAGTATCTTGCACTGCAATCAATTGAAAGAAGCAAGATTATATCGACAACAACCAGGCAGAAATAGTTAAAATATTTTGAAGGTACAAAGTATTTTCTCAATAATAATTTTAATAATAGTATTGGAGTACTGATGAAAAAATTAATTTTAAACGTTTCTCTGTTACTAATAGTTTGGATTTTTTATAGTGGATGTGGCAGCAGCGTTTCGCAAATAGACTTAAAAGGTACGTGGGGCGGGGAACATATCGGCATATTGGTATCAGATAGCAGTGCAACTCTTGAATATGATTGCGCACATGGTTCCATTGATGAGCCGATAATTCCTGATGATGGCGGCAAGTTTGAAGTTAGCGGAGTTCATGTATTTGAACATGGAGGACCAATCAGAAGTGATGAAGTACTGGATGAACATCCGGCTTTATATAAAGGCCATATTGAAGGGAATGAAATAACTTTGATCTTGGTACTAACAGACACCAACACTGAAGTTGATACATTTTCGTTAACTCGGGGAGTTAATCCATTGATACATAAGTGCTTATAAGTTTTTTAAATTTTACTTAAATATTCTTTAATAACACACATTGTGAAATGAATAATTCTCATCGGTCAAAGGTTAACCGCATTCCAGCACGTGGTCATTATGATAAAGAAACCATCAACCAAATTATTGATGAAGCACTTTACTGTCACGTTTCATTTGTGCATAGTAATCAGCCATATATAATTCCAACCATCTATGCAAGAATGAGTGATGAAATTGTTCTTCATGGTGCAAAAGGAAGCAGAATGCTGAAGCATGTTGCTGAAGGCAATAAAGTTTGTATTGCAATCACATTTATGGATGGATTGGTTTTAGCACGCTCTGTTTTTCATCACTCAATGAATTACCGCTCAGTAGTTTTATTTGGAAAAGGAAAGGTACTTGAAGATAAAGTGAAAAAACTTGAAGCCCTTAAAGCAATTACGGAACATCTTATTCCTGGTAGATGGTAGGATGCAAGAAAGCCGAATGAAAAAGAGTTGAACGCTACAACAGTTATTTCAATTGATATTGATGAGGCATCGGCTAAGATAAGAACAGGTCCTCCAATAGATGATGAGGAAGATTACAACCTTCCCGTTTGGGCAGGGTTGATACCAGTATCACAGAAGTTTGATAGTCCAGAGAATGATCCGAAGCTAAATGATGATATTGCACTACCTAATTACATTAGAGAAAAAATTATTTAAAAAATCATAATTTCAATTTCTTTAATCGCAGAGAGTTTGATATTACCGACACAGAACTAAATGCCATCGCTAATGCTGCAAACATTGGATTAAGCAAGCCGATTGCCGCTAACGGAATCCCGACTGTATTATAAATAAATGCCCAGAACAAATTTTGTTTAATTGTTTTGATGGTTGCCTTTGATAACTTTATTGCGTTAACAACACCCATCAAATCGCCTTTCATTAAAACAATATCTCCGGTTTCAATTGCAACGTCTGTACCGGTGCCCATTGCAATTCCTACATTTGCCAGTGCAAGCGCCGGTGCATCATTTATCCCATCACCAACCATTGCAATAATTTCCCCCTGCTTCTGATACTTTGCAACTATGTTTGATTTATCCTCAGGTAGTACTTCCGCCTCAAAGTCATTAATACCCAACAGTTTTGCTATATGCCCGGCACTGCGCTTGTTATCGCCCGTAATCATAATTGTTTTTATGTTTAATGATATTAGCTTTTGGATTGCCTCAGCCGAAGTATTTTTAACCGGGTCTTCAATTGCAATTATTCCTGCAGATTTACCAGCTATTGCAATATAAACAACAGTTTTTCCTTCGGAAGAAAGTTCATAAGCCTTTTCTTCAAAATGGTTTAAAGTTACATTTTGATTCGAGAGAAAATTTTTATTGCCGATTATAATTTTTTTATCCTCAACTTTTCCTATCAATCCAAAACCTGTTGTGCTTTCAAATTCATTTGGGTCAAGAATGTTAATCCCCTTTGTGTCCGCATAATTAACTATGGCTTCTGCTAAGGGATGTTCAGATCTCTTTTCGAGTGAAGCTGCAAGTTTTAGCAATTCATTTTCATCATAACCATTAGTGATTATTTTGCTTACAACGGGCTTGCCTTCCGTAATGGTTCCCGTTTTATCGAATAAAACTGTTTTTATTTTATGTGCTAATTCTAAATGTTGGCCGTCTTTAATTAGTATTCCATTTTCTGCACCTTTACCTATTCCAACTATTAATGCAGTTGGAGTAGCCAAACCCATTGCACAGGGGCAGGCAATAATAAGCACTGCTACAAAATTTATTAAAGCAAAAGTAAAGGAATTCTCACTGCCAAAAATAATCCAGAGTATAAGAGTAAGAATAGCAATAACAATAACTATCGGAACAAAGATTGCTGCTACTTTATCGGCTAATTTTTGAATAGGTGCTTTTGAGCCCTGTGCTTCTTCAACCAGAGTAATTATCTTTCCGAGAACAGAATCCTTCCCAATTGCGGAAACTTCAAATTCAAATGTGCCGGACCTGTTTATTGATCCACCAAATATTTTCGATTCCAAAGTTTTCTCAACAGGAAAACTTTCGCCTGTAAGCATCGATTCATCAACAGTTGAATATCCGGTTATTATTTTTCCATCGGTAGGAATTTTTTCACCTGGTTTTACAATTACAATATCACCAATTATCAACTCATCAATATTAATAACTTTTTGACCTTCATCGGTTTTGATCAGAGCAGTTTTGGGTTTAAGCGCAATTAATTTTTTAATTGCCGATCCGGTTTTGGATTTTGCTCTTCCTTCCAGCCATTTGCCCATTAATATCAAGGTGATAATAACTACCGTCGTATCGAAATAAACGTGCGGAACTTCTCCTGCTTTTAAAATCAGTTCCGGGAATAAAGTTATAAGAACACTGAATGAAAATGCCGTACCTGTTCCTACTGCAACAAGTGAGTTCATATCGGCAGTAAAGTGTTTTAAGTTATTCCAGAAAATTTTATAAAATCTTTTACCCGAAATAAAAATAACTGGCGTAGTCAGTATCAGAAGAATTTTATTTAGTTGAGAGTCGGATAACGGAATTGCTTCTCTTATTCCATCAGACATTTGGCTCATACTAAGTATGAAAATTGGTATGGTAAGAATCAGGGCGAAAAGAAAATCCTTTTTTAGAATTAAGTCGTAATCTGAAATTTTACCGGATTCCTCTTCTGCGGAAGCATGTTTTTCATCTTTTTCAAAGAATGACAGATTAACTTTATATCCTGCTTCTTCTACCGCTTTTTTTATTTCTTCAATATTTACTTTCGATTTATCTATGCTTAACATTGCTTTTTCGGAAGCAAGATTTACATATACATCTTCCACACCATCTATTTTTTTGATAGATTTTTCAACTCTAGCAACACAACTTGCACAAGTCATTCCTTCAACTGGAACTGATAATTTTTGAACATTAATATTATTTTGATGTTGGTTATTCATTTTTTTAGTCGTTAAATATTATTGAATAACATTATAGCCTGCATTCTTTATGGCATTGACTAATTCTGGTTCACTTACGTCATTGGGATTAAATTCAACTTTTGCGGATCCGATTTCCACACGTTTTTTTATTAATTTTAATTTGTTTAATTCTTTTTCCACAGCCATTACACAATGACCACAGCTCATTCCTTCAATTTTAAATTCTTTGTTCATTATTCTTCCTTTGGTTATTAATAATTTAATTTACAACCAAAATATAAAAACTTGGTAAGATTTTGAGTTACAAAACAAAGGGAAAGTTTTATAAAATTTTCAGATCAGTGTATTCTGTCGAGCGGTTTTCTTTTTTTCGATTTGAGTTTTTTAAAATAACTAGGTGATAGTCCTGTTACTTTTTTAAATTGGTTTGAAAGATGCTGTACACTGCTGTATCCAAGTCTGTAAGCTATCTCACTTAGTGTCAGTTCATCGTAAACAATTAGTTCTTTCACTTTTTCAATCTTCTGATAGATAATAAATTTTTCTATTGTAATCCCTTCCATCGAAGAGAACAGTGAACTAACATACTGATAACTCAACCCGGCTTCTTTAATTATTTCATCATGTAAATTAATATCGGATTGATTTTCTGTAGAATTATGATGGATAAGTTTTATTATTAAAATTTTTACACGTTCGATTATGTTTGCGTTTCTGCTGTCAATTAATTCAAAACCGTTTTCCTCAAGCGATTTTTTTATTTTATCAAGCTGAAATTTCTTTTTGTCGCCGGTTATAACTACTTCGCCTAGTTCAATTTTCTCAACCGTATAATCCATTATTTCCAACTCTTCTCGTACAACTTTTATGCAACGGTTACAGACCATGTTTTTAATATGTAGTGTTTTCCTCATCATTAATTTATTGTTTTAACTTAATGTAAAATAAAATATGATTAAAAAAAATTAGTTTGTGGAAAATATAAGATATAAAATTATGGAGGTGTGAGGTTATTCAGAATGGATTATAAATCAATTCGTTTCTTTAAAATTGAGTACTGGTTCCCGGCTTTACTTTAAACATAATTTTGGAGTTTAAATCAGCATAAAATTTATAAACATTTGGATGGTAATTCACGCGGAAATTACGAACCGGGGCGGATTTTATGTTTTCGTTTATAACAACAAATTTCTCATTATCTCTATTTTTTTCAACAGCTACATACTTATCCTCGGAATGCAATTCTTTCTGTTTGGTATTTAATTTCTCAACTTTCCTCGCATCTATCGGTAAAATATTCTTATCTGTAGGTTTCTTTAAACTAAGTCTTTTCTCTTTGGCCTGATTTCTGATTTTGAATAAGCCAAACGAAATAAAAATAATAGTTAATAGTAACAGACTGAATAGCAATATACTTGACTTAATTATATCTATTAATTCCATATTTGCTCAGATTGTAATGATTTTATTGTTGAGGGTTTCAATATTTATACCATCTTTTGAGTTTTAAATCAATAAATATTGTTAAGAGTAAGATATTCATATTGAGATTTGATATCATTATGAGATGTAAAAATCTATTACTATGTAATAATATAAGATATTTTTTATTTAATTTTTATAGCCGCACTTCTGCTAAGTTATTGTATGCATTGACTTTGCGGGAAAAGATATATAAATTTAGCGGCTAATTTATCGGACTGCAGGCAAGCGAGTCGATAATAAATTAGTATTCACTAAATCTGAGGTACTCTAATGACCAAAGCTGATATTGTTGACAGAGTTGCAGCGGGCACAGGATTGACCAAACTGGAAACCGAAGCCATTATTGAGGGATTTTTTAAAACTGTAATCGAATCTTTAAAAGGTGGCAGAGGTATTGAGATACGTGGTTTTGGCAGTTATAGGGTTAAAAAGAAGAACTCACGTCAGGCCAGAAATCCCAAAACTGGGCAACAGGTTTTTGTTCCGGAACATTATGTTCCTACCTTTAAATTCTCTAAAGATTTTAAAGAAATGGTTAATATCGGGATGATGCAAAAAGAACGTGAGGCAGCCTCTTAATGGCAAATTTTTGCACGGAATGTGGCTCAATTCTAAGTGAAAATTTTAAATTTTGTCCGGAGTGCGGGG
>JBATTD010000843.1:0-3166 GCA_049670345.1 Ignavibacteriaceae bacterium | reverse complement strand
ACTTTATGAGAGATCCTGGCAATGGTAGAAAAGAAACCATCAATTATGATGAAATAATTGATGATCATATTTTAACAGCGATAGATACACCCCTTCGTAAAGATGCATTTAAACTGGATGACGAATTAAAAATCGAATTGATCGAGAAAAATTTTAAGGAAATAATGCATATACTTGGTTTGGATTTAAATGATGAAAGTCTAAAAGATTCTCCCAGGCGCGTTGCTAAAATGTATGTAAAAGAAATATTCAGCGGTTTGAATCCGGATAACAAGCCGCAGCCAACACTCTTTGAAAACAAGTTTAAGTTTAATGATCTGCTGATTGAGAAAAACATTACTATTTATTCTTATTGTGAACATCACTTTGTTCCGATAATAGGCAAAGCTCATATTGCTTATTTCCCGAAAAACCACGTTATTGGGTTATCCAAACTAAACAGGATTGCCCGGTATTATTCAAAGCGCCCGCAGGTTCAGGAAAGATTAACAATTCAAATTGCTAATGAACTAAGAGAAACATTGCAGACAGAAGATGTTGCTGTTATTATTGATGCGGATCATTTATGTGTTGCTTCAAGAGGAGTAAATGATGTTAATAGTTCTACAATAACATCGAGCTATCACGGTAAATTCCTGAATGATGATATTAGAAAAGAGTTTATCAGCCATATTAGAAATACTTAAAACTTAAGATGATTTTAGTCACAGGAGCAACTGGATATGTCGGCGGAAGATTAGTCCCGCGCTTGTTAGAAAGAGGATACAAAGTTCGTTGTCTCGCGCGTGATGAATATAGATTAAAAGGCAGGTGGGAAGGTGTAGAAGTTGTTCAGGGCGATGTGCTTAATAAAGATTCCCTCCAAAATGTTTTTAAAGATGTTGACACTGCGTATTACTTGATTCATTCAATGGGCGGCGAAGGTGAGTTTTCAAAAACGGATATGATTGCAGCTGAAAATTTTGCTCGTGCTGCTGAAAAGCAAGGTGTAAAAAGAATTATATATCTTGGCGGTTTAGGATCTACAAAAGAAAATCTTTCAAAGCACCTGTCAAGCAGATTACAAACCGGTGATACCCTTAGAAAAATTAATGTTCCCGTAACAGAATTCAGAGCTGGTGTTATTGTAGGTTCCGGCAGTCTTTCTTTCGAGATGATCAGGTACCTAACTGAGCGTCTCACCGTTATGATAACTCCTAAATGGGTTAACACGAGAACTCAACCTATAGCGATAAGGGATGTTTTACGTTACCTGGTAGATTCACTCACAATTGATAAAACAAAGGGTGAAATAATTGACATAGGCGGAGAAGATATTCTTACATATAAAGATTTGATGAGCATTTATGCAGAAGTAAGAGGATTAAAAAGATATTTTCTCAAAGTTCCGGTACTAACTCCAAAATTATCTTCGCATTGGATTGGATTGGTTACTCCGCTTCCATCCAGAATTGCAAAACCCTTGGTAGATGGTTTAAAGAACGAACTAATTTGTAAAAATAATAAAGCAAAAGAGTTGTTTGGGTTTAAAACCATTTCCTACAAAGAAGCGGTAGAGTTGGCTTTGCAAAGAAACAAAGAAGGTAAAACCGAAACGATCTGGTTCAGCTCTTATTCTTCGGGAACAAAAAGTAAAACAACTCCTGTGCATCTTACTCAAAAGGAAGGGATGATAATTGAGAAAAGAGAAACTATAGTCAATGCATCGGCGGAATTAACATTTAAAGCTTTCACTTCGTTAGGTGGAAAGAATGGCTGGTATGCAAATTTTCTCTGGGCAATGCGTGGATATATTGATCTTTTAATAGGTGGTGTAGGAATGAGAAGAGGAAGAAGAAGCGAAACAGAATTGATATCAGGAGATCCGCTTGATTTTTGGCGAGTTGAAGAAATTGAAAAAAATAAACTGCTTCGTCTTCGTGCAGAGATGAAACTACCGGGAGAGGCCTGGCTTCAATTTAATGTTGAAAATATTGATGATAATAAATCAACTTTAACACAAACTGCTTTCTTTGAACCAAAAGGTTTGTGGGGATTACTTTACTGGTATTCTATTTATCCGTTTCACGGATTAATTTTTGGCGGGATGATTAAATCAATTAAAAAAGTTGTTGAAAAAAAATGATGGAAAAGATAATTAGAAACACAAGATTTATTTTATTAGAAAATTGCTCATTATACATTACTTTTTTTTCTTGTAACGAATAACCCTTAATGTTACTAGCAACTATGGCAACCAACTAAATATTTTTCTTTTAATATTCCTCATAAAGAAATAATTACTCCTGCTGTTAAATCATATTGCAGCAGAACAGCACCACCGCTTATTGCAGCCCCGCAGCCCTGGTTACCGCAAAATAAAGCGCCGCCGCTAAAATAAACGGGGATCATAAACCTCCATTGCAAACGAACCCCGATATGCTCAACAAAATAGTATTTTATTCCGCCCCCGGCGGTAAATGAGAATCGCCATTCATCGTTAATATTTTCACCAGCAGGATTAAATAAAGTTGCACCTATGGTAAAAGCACCAAATGGTCTGAACTTTCCTTGCTCTGTTTCGTAATGTGCACCTGCCTGGTAATATTCAACTGTCATTTCGCTCAGAATTTTTATAGAATCGAAAGACTGCTCCTTTATTTCCAACTCGGTATCTAGCCGGTTGTACATTAGCTCAACCATCAAATCATTATCAACTCTGATATCAGCTATTAAACCGTAATTAGAGCCATTCTTTATATTTAATTCCCCATCTACAGTATTAAGCTTTCCAGCAAACATATAACCGGCGAATGGAGTAATTTCAATTTTCTGTGCAGTGATATTGCCAGATACAAGGAGGAAAAAGAAAACCAAACAGGCAATTATAAATTTCATCTTTTCACAAAAAATCAGTTATATTAAGAAGATTGCAAGTGTATTAAAATTACCATTTCATAATAACAAATTCATTTTATATTTTGAATTATCTTCTCATTTCGATTTAAGTATAAAATTATTAAGAGGTTACTATGGCTGCCGAAGGAACAAAATTCTGGTATCTCGAAAATTTTAACATTTTTAAGAGCCTTCAACAGGAAAGCATGGAAGAACTGCAGCGGATTACCACTATGCAGAACATTTCTAAAAACCAGCCCATATATTTTCCACAGGAGCCGTCAAAGGC
>JBATTD010000842.1:0-9849 GCA_049670345.1 Ignavibacteriaceae bacterium | reverse complement strand
GAAAGTTTCAGAAATTGCAAATTTTGATGCAGATGTTGAGCAGTTCCCACATAAATACGAAACTGTTGTTGGCGAAAGAGGGATAACTTTTTCCGGCGGTCAAAAGCAGCGCTGTTCTTTGGCACGCGCACTTGCTATCAATCCGCAAATACTTATTCTTGATGATTCATTTTCTGCAATTGATACACATACCGAAGAAGAAATACTTAAGAATTTAAAAGAATATCTTGAAGGCAAAACAAGTATAATTATCAGTCATCGCATCTCAACAGTAAAAGATGCCGATAATATTATTGTTCTGGATGAAGGAATAATTGCCGAGGAAGGTAACCACGATGAACTGATTGCGCTTGACGGTATTTACGCTGATTTATACTTCAAGCAATTACTTGAGGAAGAGTTAAAGGAAATATGAGTCGTAACGATTATAATAGTGAAGAAGAAATTTTAGGTAAGGCATACGATTCAAAACTTATGAAGCGCCTTCTTGCTTATGTAAAACCATACAAAAAGTATGTGATCTTCGCCATCCTGTTAAATATAATTGTTGCTGCACTGGGCCCTATAAGACCTTATCTGACAAAAATAGCTGTTGATGATTACATCGTTAACTCGGATTATACCGGATTGTTGTACATCGGCTTGGCTCTATTCGCTTCACTTTTGCTGCAAGCATTTATACAATATTTTTTAACATACTACACACAGTATCTTGGCCAACGAACACTTTATGATTTACGCACTCAAATATTTAACCACACACAAAAGTTAGCACTTAAATTCTATGATAGAACACCGATAGGAAGAATTGTTACCCGCGCAACGAATGATGTTGAAGCATTGGGCGAACTTTTTTCTTCAGGTATTGTTATGGTTTTCAGTGATGTTTTTATCATCATCTGGATTCTGGCATTTATGTTTTTTATGGATGTTAAACTTTCTCTTGTTACATTATCAGTCTTACCCGTATTGATCTATGGTACGTTTTTATTTAGAAGAAAAGTGCGCGAAAGCTACAGAGATGTTCGTCTTCATCTTGCAAGATTAAATTCTTACATGCAGGAACATGTAACAGGAATGAGTGCTGTACACATTTTTCATAAAGAGAAAGATGAATTAAAAAAGTTTTCAAGCATAAATAATGATTACCGTACAGCCAATATCAAATCAATTTTCTATTATGCAATTTTTTATCCGAGTGTTGAACTTTTGAGTTCAGTTGCTGTTGGTATGATAATTTGGTACGGTGGCGGTGAAATAATCCAGGCATCACTCACAATCGGTGTGCTGTTTGCCTTTATACAATACACCGAAATGTTTTTCCGCCCAATCAGAGATCTTTCAGAAAAGTATAATATAATGCAAACAGCTATGGCTTCTTCTGAAAGAATTTTTAAACTTTTGGATAATGAAACATTTGTAAAAAATCCAGATAAGCCCGTTAAGCTTGGTAAAGTAAAAGGCAGCATAGAATTTAAAAATGTTTGGTTTGCATATAACAATGATGAATACGTATTAAAGGATATTTCTTTTTCTATTAAACCCGGAGAAACAATTGCTATTGTAGGTCACACAGGAGCGGGTAAGACGAGCATTATTAATATTCTCACAAGGTTTTATGATATTAACAAAGGGAAAATACTTGTTGATGGCATAGATATTGAAAAGCTTGATAAAAAAGAATTAAGAGAGCATATTTCGATTGTGCTTCAGGATGTTTTTCTTTTTTCCGGTAATATTGAATCCAATATAAACCTGGATAAAAAAGAAATATCCCGCGAAAAGGTAATAGAAGCCGCAAAAATTGTTGGTGCCAATGAATTTGTAAAAAATCTTCCTGCTAAATATGATGAGGAAGTAAAAGAAAGAGGCGCTACATTAAGTGTCGGACAAAAGCAGCTTATATCATTTGCACGTGCATTAGCGTACGATCCGCAAATTTTAATTTTGGATGAAGCAACATCGAGTGTAGATACAGAAACAGAACAGCTTATTCAAAAAGCTATTGAAAAATTGTTGGTTGGAAGAACGGCAATTGTAATTGCTCATAGGTTATCAACAATTCAAAATGCCGATAATATTATTGTTTTACATAAAGGCGAGATTCGGGAATCAGGTAATCATCAGGAACTGCTCGCCAAGCGTGGTATTTATTATAAATTATATCAATTGCAGTATAAAGATCAGGAGGTCGCTGCTTCCTGAAAATCCAGTAATATGATGGAGTGAAAGAAATGTCAAATATGAATTTTCAAACATTAGCACGCCATATTATTAATCAGGAAAGAAAACATCCTGAAGCAACCGGAGAACTTTCAAACCTTCTTCACGATCTTTCTTTAGCTGCAAAAGTTATTTCTTTGGAAGTAAACAAGGCAGGGCTTGTTGACATTCTCGGTTTTACCGGAGATAACAACGTTCATGGCGAGCAGGTAAAAAAGCTTGATATGTATGCTCACGATATGATGGTAAGAGCTATGGACCATGGAGGACATCTTTGTGCCATGGCTTCGGAAGAAGAGGAAGATATAATTCTTATCCCACCGCATTTTCATATCGGTAAATATGTTCTCTTATTCGATCCACTTGATGGTTCATCAAATATAGATGCAAACGTTAGTATAGGAACAATCTTTTCCATTTACAAAAGGGTTTCTCCTGATAACCAACCGGGAACGATGGACGATTGTCTGCAGCCGGGTCATAAACAGGTTGCTGCAGGCTATGTTATATACGGTTCAAGTACGATGCTCGTTTATACTGCTGGTAATGGTACTCACGGATTTACACTGGACCCTGCATTTGGTGAGTTTATTTTATCGCACAAAAATATTCAAACTCCCCAAAAAGCGAAAATCTATAGCATCAACGAAGGTAATTATCTTTACTGGCATCCTGGATTAAAAAAATATATCAAGTATTTACAGGATGAAGATGAAGCCACCGACCGTCCATACTCATCACGTTATATTGGTTCGATGGTTGCGGATATACATCGTAATTTACTCTACGGTGGAATATTTATGTATCCAGCCGATTCGAGAAACCCGAATGGAAAACTAAGATTGATGTATGAATGTAATCCCATGGCTTTTATTATTGAACAAGCAGGTGGTCGTGCGTCAAACGGAAAGCAGAGAATACTCGATATTCAGCCGGAAAAATTACATCAACGCGTTCCCATATATATTGGAAGTGAAGAAGATGTAAAGATGGTGGAAAAGTTTATGGCAGAAGAAGAAGTGAAAGAAAACCAATAATATTCTTAAATCAATTCTTCTATACTAATAGATACTGCTAATAATGAAACTCAGGGCTTGCTTGCCGAATGTTCACCATACAAGTTTAGAAACACAAATAAACTATATTAATTTTTCTAACTCAGCACTTAGCTTTTTTGCAAACTCATCAATAGTTATTCCCTCAATTTTTAATTTAGAACTTCTAAGAAGAACCGCAGGCGGATCACCTTCCCCTTCTAAGTACTTATAAAGTCCGAAACCCAATCGGTTTCTATCATTCGCAATCGGCAAATATTCAGCAAATTGCTCAACTAAATTATAAGCTTTCTTTTCCTGTGTTGATTCGGAAAATTTTTTTGTATTTGGAGGTGGTAATGTGCTCATATCATATCCTAATAAATTATTACCCTAAAAATAAAATGTTAATGTCAAACATCAAATTGTTTTGGCAAGGGTAAGTATAATTATATAAATTTGTGCCGACCTATTTATTATTATAATAATTAAATGCAATTAGAAAAAGTAAATAAATTACTTATTGTTCGCCTTAGCTCGTTGGGAGATATATTATTAACTACCCCACTTATTAGATCGATTAAAATAAGATACCCCAGAATCAAAATCGATTTTGTAGTGCGAGAAGAATATAAAGACTTATTGCTGCTGAACCCTCATCTTCGAAATATACTCATATACAACAATGATGAAGATAAACTAAAAATACTTAAAAATAAGATTTGTGAAAATAATTATGATTTGATAATTGATCTCCAAAATAATTTACGATCATGGTTATTGCTAAAATGTTACGGTAGTTCTGCAGTCGGATTCAAGAAAAATAATATTAATAAGTTTCTGTTAGTTCATTTTAAAATAAATAAACTAAAAAATGCAAAACAAATTCCGGTCAGATATGCATCAACATTAGGTAATTTCCAGCTTGATGATAAAGGTCTTCAACTAATTACCAATAAAATCCAAAACCCCGTATTAAATGGAATTGAAAACCTGGTTGGAATTTGTCCCGGCTCAAAGCATTATACAAAAATGTGGCCCGAAGAATATTTTATTCAGCTTGGTAAGCTCCTGAATGAAAACGGATTTAAAATTGTGTTGTTTGGAGGGAACGATGATATAAAAGTATGTGAACGAATATCTTCAAAGCTATCATCAGCAATCAATTTATGTAATGATAATAACATACTTCAAACAGCCGCCGATATGAAGTGCTGTAAATTTATTTATTGCAACGATTCCGGCTTGATGCACACAGCCACAGCCGTAAACATTCCGGTGATAGCATTCTTTGGTTCAACCGTTAAAGAGTTTGGCTTTACTCCTTATAATTCCAAAAATTTAATCTTAGAAAACAATTCTTTATCTTGCAGACCGTGTACACATATTGGAAGAGATAGCTGTCCTGAGAAGCACTTTAAATGTATGGAAGAAATTACACCAAAATCAGCATTTGAAAAATTAAGTTTACTTTTAAATCAATGAAACGAGCATACAAATATATTTACAAACAAGAAGATGATTATAATGCAAATTCCATCTGACAAAAATGAGAAATTCCGCCAGTGGCGGACAAGTATAAACATATGAACAGTTTTTGGTCGCTCATATATAATATCTTCTTTCTGCCTCTCTTATACATCTTAATAAGAGCCGGCAGTTTATTCAACCCTAAAATAAGAAGAGGAATAAAAGGAAGAAAAAGAATATTCGAAGAACTTATTATCAACAGTCAGAGATTGGATCGATCAAATAAAACTATTTGGTTTCACTCATCATCTTTAGGCGAATTTGAACAGGCAAAACCTGTTATTCAGAAAATAAAGCTTGAAAAAAAATATAACATTGTTATAACTTTTTTTTCACCTTCCGGATATGATAATTCCCTCAAGTATCCCCACGCCGATATGATATCGTATCTTCCATTCGATACGAAAACCAAAGCAGAAAAGTTTATTCGAATTGTACAGCCTGATCTCTTAATAATGATGCGCTACGATATTTGGCCGAATATGATATGGAAACTAAAGCAGGAGAAAATTCCCTCTTTTCTTGTAGATGCTACAATGAAAAAGAATTCCCTTCGTGCTTTACCTATTATGAAATCTTTTCATAAAACACTTTTTGGGGATATTTCAAAAATCCTTACAGTATCTGAATCTGATGCAAAAGCTTTTAAAATATTTAATTGTAAAGATGAACAAGTTAAAGTTGTTGGTGATACGCGTTTTGATAGAGTTTACCAAAAAAGTGTTGATGCCATGGATAAGAGACTTATTCAGCAATCAATACTAAAAGATAAAAAAGTTCTCGTTGCCGGCAGCACCTGGGAACAGGATGAAGAAGTTATTCATCCCGCATTTGTCAAACTTACCAGATACGAAAAAGATGTTATACTAATTATTGCACCGCACGAACCAACCATGCTCCATCTTGAAAAAATAGAAAATGAGTTTGCCGGCATACTTAAAACAATACGGTTTTCGCATTTAAATAGTTATACTGATGAGAGAGTTATTATTGTTGATTCTATTGGTATCTTACTTACACTTTACACTTATGCAGACGTTGCTTTTGTTGGCGGAAGTTTTAAACAGAACATTCATAATGTTTTGGAGGCTGCTGTATATGGAATTCCTGTAATGTTCGGTCCGAAGATCAACAACTCGCAGGAAACAAAAGAGCTGCAAAAAAGAGGCGGTGGGTTGATGGTGAGAGGAAAACGTGAAGCTTACAAGAGAATGCGCTCACTCTTCAGTGATAAGCAACTGAGAGAAACCAGGGGAAAAATATCAATGAAATATGTTCAGAAAAACTTAGGGGCTACTAATAAAATAATTGAGGAGATTGAAAAAGTAATTTAGTCTACTTTTTCACATATCTTTCCTTCAGAATTTTCATGTGATGTTTTTCGTGTCCTGCAATAATATAAATAAGAGCAAGCACAGTAACTTCTGATTCGCTTGCTGTTCCTCTTCTGTTTAAAATCCCATCATCAAAACTTTTAAAAAGAATAATGTTTGATTCTCTTACAGTCCTGAATTCATTTATCATATCAACAAGTGATCTTTTATTAAAATTACTTTCGGCAACATAATCATCCTGCTCAAATCCGGGTAATGATTGCTCTTCATTTCTTGCAAAAGCCAGCGCCCTGTATGCCATTATCCTTTCGGTATCGATAACATGCCCAAGAACTTCTTTCACTGTCCATTTGTCATCTGCATAAGAATAATTTCCCTGCTCTTCAGTAAATGTTTTAAGAAATTTTTCAGATGTATTTCTTTGTTCTTCTAAAACCTCAACTATATCATCGTCTCCAATGAGACTTATATACCTATCGTAATATGGATTATTGTCTCCTGTTCTTGGTCTCATATGTTTTCCTTAACCTTAAATTAATAATTAAAGTATCCATTGTTCTAGAATGTCCTTACGAAGGAAACTCGTTATTGCAATGGTGGACACAAATAAACTGGTTTACACACCAAGTATTATTCGCACATTCAAACTGGGAATAATTAGCAATAAATCATTTCCAGATGTTCACTTCAAAAACACCATCTGAATTTGCAATTCCTCTTAACATACTTGAAGTATTGAAAACTAATGTATAATTGCCCTTTTTATCAACAGCAATAATTCCACCGCTGCCCTCCGGTAAAACATTAAATATCATTTCATCGGCAGCCTTTTGTAAAGAATAACCTTTGAATTTCATTAGAGCAGAAATATTATAAGCAACTGTGTTACGGATAAAAAGTTCTCCCTGCCCTGTTGCAGAAACGCCGCAGGTATTATTATCAGCATAGGTTCCTGCGTTAATTAGTGGTGAATCACCAACCCTTCCTGACCATTTGTCCGTCAATCCTCCGGTAGATGTTCCTGCAGTTATGTTGCCATCTTTATCAATTGCAACGCAGCCGACTGTGCCTTTAATATTTTTTTGATGTTTTATTTTCCATTGCTGATAACGTCTTTCAACATCAAAATATTTATTATCAACTATTTCCACTCCAAACTTCTTCCCGAGCTCATCTGCACCTTCCCCGGCAAAAAGAACGTGCGGAGTTTTTTCCATTACAAGTCTTGCAAGCGAAATGGGATTCTTAATCGTCTTAACGCCGGCAACAGCACCTGTTGAAAGATCTTTTCCCACCATTATAGATGCATCAAGCTCATGCATACCTTCGGAAGTAAACACTGCACCTTTACCCGAATTGAATAATGAATCATTCTCAAAAAATCGTATAACTTGTTCTACTGCATCCAGGCTTGATCCACCATCTTCCAGAATTTTCTTTCCAATGTTCAGAGCAGCCGTTAAAGCACTTTCGTATGCTTCTTTAACTTCCACTGCTATTTCAGGAGAGATGTAACCTGCACCACCATGAATTACGATAGTATAATTATTTTCCTTCTGTGAAAAAGAAAAAGAAGTACTAAGAAGCAAAAACAAAATTATATAAATTGTAGTTTTTGAAATGATTTTCATCTCAGTTCACCTTAAATTAGCATATAACAAAGATTTGATTTAGTTATGCTCAAAATAGTAATCTTTCCGATAATTTTCTTTTTTTTTCATACATCTCCTCCGCTTGTTAAAGAAAAACAAAACAAAAATGATTTAACCGGCAAAAAAGAAATCCATCTTATAAAACAATACTGGCATACTGCAATTGTAATTGATAATAATGATATTGATCCGAAAATTTTACCAGAGGTAGAATATTTTAATGATTTTTCACTGCTCGATTTTGGCTGGGGTGATGAAGAATTTTATCAGCATCCCGGTTTCGATTCCGGATTGGCATTTAAAGCATTATTTTATGCAACTCCGAGTACGTTAAGAGTTGAGGGGATCAGAATATCAAAAGATACTTATTTTAATATTTCTGAAATTGTAGTGAGAATATTGGTTACAGAAGAACAGCTTAATAAGATAGTTAATTTTATTAGCTCAACCTTTTACAGATTCAATAATGGTTCGTCAGTAATTTTAAGTGAGCAAGGATTGGGCAGAATAATTTTCTTCAAAGCAAATGGAAATTACCACCTGTTTAATACCTGCAACACCTGGCTTGCAAGTTGTCTCGCTTCTGCGGGATTAAAAATTGAGGACAATATCATACTTACAGAAGAGCTATTTAATGAAGCTGCAAAAGTTGGTACTGTGATAAAGGCTGAATAAACTGTAATATTGGTCGAATAATAAATTTTTTTCCAAGATTAAATAACAGCAAAGATGAAGAGAAAGGCATATACAATTAATAAAGCCGGCTCACTTGACAATCTTAAATTAGTAAAAGAAGAATTGCCTGAGCCGTCATCTAACGAGGTAACAATAGAAGTTAAAGCAATCGGTTTTAACTTTGCAGATCTTTTTGCAATCCAGGGGTTATACAGTGCAACACCCAAAGGCAGCTTTATTCCAGGATTAGAATATTCAGGTGTGATTATAAAGTGCGGCAATTCCGTATCAGATTTTAAAGTGAACGATAAGGTTATGGGAGTAATTAAATTCGGTGCATACACAACTCATATTAATATGGATCATCGCTATGTACAAAAACTTCCGGACGGTTGGACTTTTGAAGAAGGTGCTGCATTTACAGTTCAATCATTAACGGCATATTATGCATTAATTGAATTGGGAAATATTAAAGATAATGATACAGTACTGGTACATAGCGCTGCTGGCGGTGTAGGTATTTATGCAAACCGCATTGCAAAAAAGTTTAAAGTGTATACTATTGGTACTGTTGGAAGTAATTCAAAAATAGATTTTTTAAAAGATGAAGGATATGATGATGTGTTTGTCCGTGAGAATAATTTTTATGAAAAACTCAAACAAAGTTTAGGTGAAAGAAAATTGAACATTGTTTTGGAATCAATCGGCGGGAAAATTTTTAAAGAAAGTTTTGATCTTCTCTCGCCAACAGGAAGAATAATTATTTACGGTGGTGCACAGTTTATGTCTCACTCTTCAAGACCAAATTACTTAAAACTAATCTTTCAATATTTAACCAGACCCAAAGTCGATCCAATTTCACTATCCGATACCAATCGCTCAATTATGGGATTTAACTTAATTTACCTTTGGGATAAGCCGGAAGAGATGAAACGAATGCTTACAAATATTCACAACTTCAATCTTAAAAAACCATACGTTGGCAGCACTTTTTCTTTTGATAAATTACCTGAGGCATTAAAGCATTTTCAGTCGGGGAAGACAATTGGGAAGGTTGTTGTAGTAACTTGAGTCTTTTTGCACCTCTACCAGCTCCTCCTTAGATAAATAGGGATTAGAAATAGTTGAATTTAAGAATTTCTACCATGTAACACTGCGAAAAATTCGCCTACCAACTTTTCACTCAATTTCCCATTCTCTCTAACACCACTGCATAAATCAATCCCGAAAGGTTCTACTTCCTTAGCTGCATCTAAAACATTCTTCGCATTTATTCCACCTGCCAAATATACAGGAACAGAAACAGCATCTTGTATTTTCCTGCTTATTGTCCAATCGTGAGTTCTGCCGGTTCCACCAAGTTCTTTTACAGCCAATTTTAGATTCCCCGAATCAAGAAGT
>JBATTD010000841.1:0-4923 GCA_049670345.1 Ignavibacteriaceae bacterium | reverse complement strand
AAAAGTGAGCAAGTTTATCTACATCACCGTGCCTGGTTTTAGGAGAATCGTAAAATAAATACCGCGGAAGATTTTCATTTTTAAGATTGAAGGTAGAATCATCTGCCGCAGTTAACGGATAACAAATGACTTCTTTTATAACCGGAATAAGAATCGGTACTTTCTTGTAGGGAATTGTTGCAAATGTTAAAGCAAGTAAAGCTTCGGAATAATCCTTTTCTGTAAAAGCAATTGCTCGTAAATAAATTGAATCAACCAAAGCCAGATCGGAGTTAGTTTCTTTTAACTCAATAAAATAATCCGAAGCAATAAAATCCGATAAATAATTTACTGTCCTGGATAGTTTGCTTTGCTGGGGAAAGATTAATGTTGTGAGTAATATTGTAATTAATATTGAGCGCATCTAGAGACTAACTTCTAATTAAACGTATTACGTATTAAACGTAAAATAGACTGCTATGTCTGTATTACTCCAGTACTAAACTTCGGTATATCAGGATTATTATTTGTAACCTCCAGTGCCATAGAAACATACTTACGTGTTTCTGCGGGATCTATTACTTCATCAACCCATAACCTGGCAGCGGCGTAAAGGGGATTATTCTTTTCATCGTAGGCTGCGGTTATTTCATCAAGCAGTTTTTTCTTTTCTTCATCACTAAAATGTTGGTCCTTTTTTTCTGCCTGCTTTAATTTTATATCCAGCAATACACTGTTTGCTTGTGCACCGCCCATTACTGCTATTTTTGCATTGGGATATGCAAATATAAATCTCGGATCGTATGCTTTGCCGCACATTGCGTAATTACCTGCACCAAAACTGTTGCCTATTATAATTGTAATTTTCGGTACAACTGAATTTGCAACGGCGTTAACCATCTTTGCACCGTCCTTAATAATACCGCCATGTTCGGCTCTGCTGCCAACCATAAAACCCGTTACATCCTGTAAAAACAACAAAGGAATTTTTTTCTGGTTGCAGTTCATTATAAATCTTGATGCTTTATCTGCGCTGTCGGAATATATCACTCCACCTACCTGCATTTCGCCGGTTTCTGTTTTAATAACATTTCTTTGGTTTGCAATAATTCCCACAGCCCAGCCATCAATTCTTGCATAAGCAGTGATTATACTTTTACCATAACCAGCTTTGTATTCATCAATCTTCGATTCATCAACTATTCTTGCAATAACTTCATACATATCGTAAGGCTTTAATGTGTCCTCAGGAAGTGTACCGTATATTTCTTTCGGATCAAAAGCAGGTGGTTTTGTTTCGCTTCGGTTAAATCCTGCTTTTGGTGTATCGCCGAATTTATCAGTAAGGCTTCTAATTTGAGCAAGGCATTCCTCATCGTTTTTCATTACATAATCCGTAACACCCGAAATATTTGATTGCACTTTTGCACCGCCAAGATTTTCATTATCAATTTCTTCTCCTATGGCTGCTTTAACGAGATGAGAACCTGCGAGAAAAACAGATCCTTCGCCTTCAACAATAAGTGCTTCATCACTCATTATAGGAAGATAAGCACCACCGGCAACGCAAGGTCCCATAATAGCAGCAATTTGAGGAATCCCCATTGAGGACATTATAGCATTATTACGAAAGACTCTTCCGAAATGTTCTTTGTCGGGAAAAATTTCATCCTGCAACGGAAGGAAAACACCGGCGCTATCAACTAAATAAATTATTGGAAGATGATTTTCCATTGAAATTTCCTGGGCGCGGAGATTCTTTTTGGCAGTCATCGGAAACCATGCACCTGCTTTTACGGTTGCATCGTTTGCAACAACAAGGTAGTAACTTTTGTTTATTTTACCGATACCGTAAACTGTTCCTGCTGATGCTGCACCACCAAACTCTTCGTACATTTCATAAGCTGCAAATGTGCTTAGTTCAACAAATTCTTTTGGATCATCAAGCAAGAGATCAATTCTTTCGCGAGCCGTTAATTTTCCTTTTGCTTTATGCCGTTGGATAGCTTTTTCACCGCCGCCGAGTTTTACTTGTTTCTTTAGCGAATTTAGTCTGCGTAGAATATTTTTTTGAAAGTCTTCCCGTTTAAGAAACCCTAGTGATTCTTTAATTTTAGTTCCGATTATTTTCATAATGATTTGCTATAAAATGTTTCTTTTGAGATTCTTCACTCACAACACTTCTTTAGAATGACAAAAATCTGTCACTCTGAACGTAGTGAAGAGTCTCACTATTAATCTTGCAACAAGTCTCTCGCAATAACAATCCTTTGTATCTCTGAGGTACCTTCGCCAATAGTTAATAATTTAACATCACGGTAAAATTTTTCAACAGGATAGTCTTTAATAAAACCGTAACCACCGTGAATCTGGACTGCTTCACTTGCTGCTTTCTCTGCAATTTCGCTTGCGAACAATTTTGCAATAGCAGCTTCCTTTTTGTTTGGTAATCCACTGTCTTTCATATACGCTGCACGAAGTGTGAGCATTCTGGCCGCCTCTATATTAGTCTTCATATCGGCAAGCTTAAATTGAGTTGCCTGAAAAGCGCTAAGCGGTTTTCCAAATTGTTCTCTCTCTCTGGAATATTTTATTGATTCATCCAAACAGCCCTGAGCCAAACCTACACTCAATGAAGCAATGGAAATTCTTCCGCCTTCAAGTATCTGCATCGCCTGAACAAATCCCATTCCTTCTTCACCAATAAGGTTTTCAGCAGGTACTTTGCAATTCTCGAATATTAATTGAGATGTTTCAGAGGAGCGCATTCCAAGTTTGTTTTCTTTTTTTCCTGCAGAAAATCCCGGCATACCTTTTTCAAGAATAAAAGCACTGATTCCTTTTTGCTTTTTATCTTTATCAGTTATCGCCATTACAACTGCGGTCTCACCGTACTTGCCATGAGTGATTAAGCTTTTTGATCCGTTAAGAATGTAGTGATCGCCGACTTTTTCAGCAACAGTCCGCAGAGCAGCGGCATCACTTCCTGAGAAAGCTTCTGTAAGCCCCCACGCACCAATTTTTTTTCCTGTCGCAAGATCGGGTACGTATTTCTTTTTCAACTCTTCATTTGAGAAACTGAAAATATGGTTTGTACAAAGTCCATTGTGTGCAGCAACTGAAAGCGCGATGGAAGGATCAATTCGTGCAAGCTCTTCTATGATAATTTCAAATTCCACATATCCTAAACCTGCACCACCGTATTCTTCCGGGAAAAGAATACCTAAAAAACCTAACTCTCCTAATTCCTTTAGTAGTTCAGTGGGGAATTTTTGAGCCTCATCATATTCCATTACAACAGGTTTTATCTTATTTTCGGCAAACTCCCGAATTGTATTTTTTATTGCGGTTTGATCGTCAGTTAATTCAGCTATAAATGGTCCATCGCTAAATGTCATAATTATTCCTGAATATCTTTCTTTTTAAATTTTTCGATTATTTTTTCTGCAATGTGATAAGGTGATATTTTACCGAGAACAATTTTCTTTAAAGACGAATTTAATGAAATTTCACCACTTTCACTCCACAATTCTTCTCTTATTTTATCTTCTACAATATTCTTTATTCTGTTTTTTGTTTTTTGCTCTCGTTTTTTTAAGAGCAGATTGTTTGAAGTAAGATATTCTTTGTGTTTCTCAATTTCATTTGCAATTTCATCAATACCTTTATTTTGCACTGCAATGGTTCTGATAATATTTATCATCCAGCTTTTTTCATCATGATCTCGCATCATCAAAATTGTTTGAAGAGAAGCAACTGCCTGCTGCGATCCGGGACGGTCACTTTTATTCATCACAAACACATCCGCTATTTCCATTAAACCGGCTTTCATTGCCTGCACTGCATCACCCGATTCCGGAACGAGCACTACAACAGTTGTGTCCGCAGCTTCAGCAATATCAAGTTCCGATTGACCGACACCGACTGTTTCAAAAATTATAATTTCGTTGCCGGCGGCATCCAAAACGTCCGCAGCATCTACTGCTCTTTTACTCAAACCACCCAGGCTACCGCGTGTTGCCATACTTCTTATAAATACACCTTCATCTTGCCCGATCTCGGACATGCGAACACGATCGCCTAAAAGTGCACCGCCTGTAAAAGGGCTTGTCGGATCAACAGCGATTATCCCCACTTTTTTATTTTGCTTTCTGTAATATTTTGTTAACTGATTTGTAATCGTACTTTTTCCTGATCCCGGCGGACCGGTTATACCGATCCTATATGCATTACCAATATTTGGAAAGATATTTTTAAGTAGTTCGGTTGATGCGGAATTACTTGATTCGACAATAGAAATAGAACGTGCAACTGCTCTTCTTTCGTTGTCAAGTAATTTATTTATCAGATCGTCCGGCATTACTTAATATTTCGTTAAATGTTAATCTTAAAAAAATCAGCCGATTCTTTTAAACCATCAATTAATTTTGTTGATGGTTTCCAGTTAAACTTATCAAATAATTTTTGTGAAGTTATAACGCTTCTCATTTGCTCGCCTGCTGCTGCAGGACCATGTTTTTCTTCCTGACCATTTCCTACGATGTCATTAAGAATGTTATAAAGTTCATTTACATTAGTCTCAATTCCTGTTCCAACATTATAAATATCACTTTCTTCATCTGCTAAGGTCAGAATATTTGCTTTTACCACATCTTTTACAAAAACATAATCTCTTGTCTGTTCACCTGTTCCGTTTATGATTGGCTGCTCTCCCTTTAAAAGTTTTGTGCTGAAAATTGCTACCACGCCTGCTTCACCAAATGGATTCTGCCGCGGTCCGTAAATATTTGCATAACGTAGAATTGTGTAGTTCAATTTATGTTCGTTAAAGTAAAAGTAAAGATATTTCTCAACACTTAACTTTGATATTCCATAAGGTGAAACAGGATTGGTTGGATGATCTTCATCAGCAGGGAAGCACTCCTGTTCGCCGTAAACTGCACC